>JAOUOA010000388.1 GCA_029880625.1 Spirochaetia bacterium | reverse complement strand
AATGAATTTGGTTTAAGAGTTTTATTTAAAAAGAGATTCTTTTTCAGAAACCAAATGTTCCGGCTCAAAGATTCCAGACATTTTTCTTTCAGGATGGGATTCACGCGATATTACAATTTTGTTTTTAGATCGGCATCCGAAATCAGGCTTTTCTTTTGAAATAAACATCTTGCCGGTCTTAAAAAGATTTAAAATATGAATTTGCGGTGCGGATAAATCTTTATTCTCAGCTTCCATTCTTGAAAGCGAATCATAAAAACTAAGAACGCCTCTGTAATACCATGCAACCTGAAATTTTACCGGTTCATCGGGAAACAGATCTTCAAGATATTTAACATGGATTTCTTCAGAATACTTTTTTTCATTTTCAAAGCGAAGCCGGGCAAGCTTTTTATATAAAAGACGATTTCGCATACGATCGTTTGCAGAATTAAAATCCAGACCGATCCATCGGGCCCAGGCTTTTTTCTCTTTTGCAGAAAGCTGCCTGAGATATTTAAAAAGATAATCAGACGGCAGGGTTTCAAATGATTCTGAAAAATAGTCCATTGCCTCTTCTGCAATCATGCAGGTTTCCTGATCGGGCCAGACCGTATATGGATTTTCTTTTAATGCTGAAAGTTCACATGATTCCAGCTGAGAAATATGCATGGCTCCGAAGGCATCCATGAGGCGGAAGAGAGAATTTACGGCATCTTCCGATCCCTTTTTTCTTTTCATGTAGCTGGCAGGATCGCCTATTTTAATGTAAATATTCTGTACGGAAGACCGGAGCTTTTCGGTTTCTGAGGAATTGCGTAAGATAATGCCGAGGGTTTTCTGAAGGCGGTTTACTTCGTCTTCAGGCAGCCGATGAATGTTTTCCAGAAGAGAATATGCCATATTAAATCTCTCTCTCTGCTATATCCTTTCGGTAAAAAGTGCCTTCTATATTCAGATTTTTCATAAAGCTGTATACGTTTTCTCTGGCCTGTACCGGATCTTTGCCTGTTGCAGTGATACCGAGGATTCGGCCGCCGCTTGAAATCAGGTTTTCTCCATCCCGAAGGGTCCCTGCATGGAAAAATATTATGTCACCTTGCACTCTGTCAATATCTTTTAATAAAATATTTTTTTTATATTCATCCGGATACCCTTCTGCGGCAAGAACCACAACCAGGGCCGCTTCATCTTTAAATTTCAGCTTGATATCGGGAAGTTCTCCTTTTGCAGCCTTGAAGGAAAGATCCAGAAGGTCCTCATCCAGCAGTCGCATTAAAGGCTGTGTTTCCGGATCTCCGAAACGGACGTTAAATTCAACAACTCTAGGAATGCCTCCGTCTACCATCAGACCTGCATAGAGGAGTCCTCTATAAGGATGACCTTCTTTCTGCATCCCTTCCATGACACGGTCCAGAACTTCTTCCTGAACTTTCTTCATAACTTCATCTGTCATGAAGCTGACCGGTGCAAAAGCTCCCATTCCGCCAGTATTGGGCCCCAGGTCATTGTCAAAAGCCCGCTTATGATCCTTTGCTGCAATGAATGGCAGAGCTTTTTTCCCGTCACAGAGAGCAAAAACTGATGCTTCAATCCCTTTCATAAAATCTTCTATAAGTACCCTGTTTCCGGAATTACCAAATTTATGATCGATGAGACTTTCTTTTAATGCCTGTTCAGCCTGCTCATGAGTTTCTGCAACCGTTACTCCTTTTCCGGCTGCAAGACCGTCTGCTTTAATTACGATGGGCAGACTTTTTGTCTGAAGGTAATCCTTTGCTTCATTATAATCTGTAAAGGTTCTGGAATGGGCTGCGGGAATCCTGTATTTTTCCATAAAAGATTTTGAGAAATCCTTGGAACCTTCCAGCTGAGCGGCATAACGGTCCGGGCCAAATACAGGGCAGATATTTTTTAAAGCATCAGCAACACCGTCGACCAGTGGCTGTTCCGGCCCGACAAAGACAAAATCATATCCTCTGTTTTTAACGAATGCGGCAAGTCCTTCCATGTCGGAAAGGCTCAATCCAGCTTCTTTTATAATTTGGTTTTCGGGAAATCCGCCGTTTCCGGGAAAAACATCAAGAGAAGTTAATAGAGGGCTCTGTGACAACTTCCAGAAAATTGCATGCTCGCGTCCGCCCGAGCCGAGTAACAGTACTTTCATGAAATCAAGAAGCTGAAAAATAAAGACAGAGGTCAAGATAAAATGAAAGACAAAAAATAGAATCCTTTCAAAATCGGCGCCATGATTTTAATTAATATCAAAATTCAGAAAATTACTGCCGCTGCAGCTGCGGCTGTCTTCTCTTTCGCAGCATTTTCCTGCAGCGGTCAAAAAGAGGGCACAGCAGAGATGGACGTATACAATGGATCAAAAGTTACAGAACTGATCATCAATGACATACAGGAAGGAAGCGGAGACGAAGCGGCTCCGGGCATGCTTGTTACGGTTCATTATACAGGCTGGCTTGTAAATGGAAGCAAGTTCGACAGCTCAAAAGACAGAAATGAACCTTTTACCTTTCCTCTGGGAGCCGGACGCGTCATCCAGGGATGGGATCAGGGCGTTGCCGGAATGAAAATCGGCGGCAAAAGAGAACTCATCATCCCTCCGCACATGGGGTACGGAGCTTCGGGAGCCGGAGGGGCAATTCCTCCCAATGCAGCTCTTCGCTTCGAAGTGGAGCTTCTCGGCACAAATCCCATGTAAAAGCATTGGAACCGGTCAGCCAAAGTTAATATTTTCGCTGATCAGCTTTTCCATTTCGTCTTTTGTAAAAAAGCAGTTCAGAGCTTTGCTTTTTGCATCTGCAGTCTGCTGCTTTAATACAGGCGAAAGGTGTTCATACCAGGAATTTAAATCGCCTACAGATTTAAGACATAGAATTCCTATGCCGTGCGCTTTCAGTTTCTGAATCCTTTTATCTTCATCATTCACGCCGGGACGGACAAAAGCCAGATAGACAATACTGGAAAATGTGGCAAATGACAGAAGTTTTTCCACAAGATCGTCATCCAGAAGCGAAGCAATTTCCATGGTCAGAAGATCAAGCCCTTCCGGAATGCTGTCTGAATTTCGGTTCATGCGGAAACCGAATATATCCGGATGAGCGGCAATTCCAAGAATTTCCCACTCTTCGTCTTTTCTGAACTCCTTTCGCTCTGCCGTATCCATTTTCAGAGCATCCCAGTTCGCATACTGCATGGTCTCTTCGTTGTCCGATTTCTGGCAGAAAAACTGAACCAGAGGAGCATCGGAACTCCGGATCAAATCGTATTTGCTTACAACATGAAGCTCCAGACCTGAAGGAGTCGCTCCTTTAACAATCATGGCGGAAGAATCCGGCTTGCTCGGAATAATCAGTTTGATTCCGCCGTTATTCTGCTCCGCTTCACGAAAGTATCCAGTTGCAATCAGAGTATAAAGAAGAGTCTCGTAGGATACTTCGTGATCCACAAGAAATTCAAGCATGCTGATAAGATCATCTCTGGCCCTTGCAATAGGACGCCCGTTCGGATACCAGAGCGAAGTTACTTTCCAGAATAAGATATTCAGAATATTGATGCGCCGCGCGAAGGTTACCGGCGGGCAGAGATTTTTTACAAGATTTTTATCATCATCATACTGAAAAACCCCGAAAAAGACGAGAATATGTTTTATATTTTCGCGAATATAGGGAATGACGCGGAGTTTTTCCGGAATGTATTCCAGATAATC
>JAOUOA010000115.1 GCA_029880625.1 Spirochaetia bacterium | reverse complement strand
CCGAATTCTAACCGGAACGATTCTCGACAGAGCTTCAGGAAAATTATCCATGAAAATTCCTGAAATCATAAAAACAAAGGACCGTCTCATGTCAGGATATACAGCTCCGCCTGAAGGTCTTTATTTTCGTTATGCATTTTATGATCCCATGGAAGGAGTTCATGGACTTCAGTTTCTTGAAAATTATCCCCGGTTTCGAAAAGAACTTTCTCAAGATTGATGATTATTCAACTTCTTTAAAAAAAATAAACCTTTACCGTAAAAATCCCTCAAAGTTTATGAAGATATTTAAAATCCTTTCTTCATCCTGTTTTTAATCCGGGTATCCTTCAAAATTGATTTTACGGATAAGAGCTTCAATACGAAGTGGATGAATCAACAGATGCAGAAACTTTTTACATTTATATTTTTATTTCTGGTAGTTTCCGTAAGCCTGAAAGCATCCCCCGGCAGAATTAATAATGAACTGGGTTTCTGGCTTGGTGCCTCAAATCCAATGCCGGGAACAGAATTGGATGAAATTCTGGATTCCGTAGTGGGTATGGGCGGGTTTTACCGCATAAACTGGCCCTGGATCTTCCATCTTGAAAGCGGTTTTTCCTACAGCTATTATACATCCCGCACCACTGCCCGGGCTACCATTGCCCCGGTCTATGCTGCGGTTGATTATAAACTGCCTTTTCCCTGGAAACTCGAAACCTTTATTAAGGCCGGAGGCGGTTATGCACATGTCAGCATCAGACCTGATAATAAAGAAGGCTGGGAGCCGCTGGGTTATGCAGGTCTGGAATTTTCTCTTCTGGCAAGCAGGCATTTCAGAATTGGAATGAGACTCGATTATAATATTATATATGAACAAAACTCTTCTAAACCGACTCAAAATGACCTCATTACCTTATGGCAGCTGTCAAGAGGCTATTTGCCGACCAGCCTGGATCCACGCTATGACAGTTATGGCCGTTTCCGATTGAAGAATGGAGAGTTTTTCCATTTCGGCATTATGATGTCTTTTATTTTATAGTTTACAAATGAGCATATGAATGGATCACTTTTATCTCGAGAAAGGAAGTTCCCTATGATTTTACCAAGGAAAACTAGAAATCTTTTGCATTCCATTCCAAATTTTATAAAAATTTTAAAAATCCCGGTAATTCTGATTTTCGTTTTTGGAATTCTTTTTTCATGCAGAAAAAAAGATGATCCACTGCTTTCTCTTCTGACAAACAACAGAATGACCGTAATCTTAAAAGGAACCTTTGCCACTGACGATCCGCTTCAATTCAATCAAATCAATAACGATAATATTTTCGTAGACCCAGACGAACCAATTTTCATTAATACAATTGGACTGCCTCCTTACAGCCTTCTTCCCTTTTATATCGACATTGGCGAAATCAGAATGTCTTCAAAATTTGATCCGCTTTTAACGGTAGATTCAAGCAAACGATCAGAGGAATTCTGGGATACTCTTTCGCCTTACAGACAGGTTTACTGCAGCCAGCCGTACGCTCTTGACCCGCAGCTGGATACATGCAGAAAAACAGGAGGATTCATTAATTATTATGAGTTCATGAACGGAAGAGGCTCTCTCTATCCTTCGCTTGACGTCGGCCCTGGAACGTACCTGCATGTCGGCGTATTTTTGCGTTCGCTGGTGACTGGTTTCGGCTACGTAAACAATCTTCCCAATACGCCTAAATTTGACAACAATGATGTTTACGGCACCAACCTTATGATTTCTTCAAATTATAACCCGGAATCTACCGATGCAGAAAGACAGCTGCTGCCTCCGCAGTTCTTTCCGCTTTCGCACAGTATCGCACTCGGACAGCAGGTTGTTATGCACCAGGATGAATCATTGCGGCCGATTATCCTTGAAATCCGGTTCAATATGAAAGAGAATCCTATGGTACATGCATATGATGAAGCAGGACTGAACCATTCCTTCGTCGGCTTCAGCGACTGGAGAAAAAATCATCTTGGACAGAAATATACAGGAGGAAACGTTCTTGCAAGAGCACGTATGATTTACCCGGACATATCCACACACGTCAGAATTACCGGCGGAACAGAAAGCGTAAGACATTACTATACGCTGTATATTTCAAATGAATGTGCAGATCCAAATGGATTTGCACTTTGCGATAAAAATCTTGATTATCTTCCTCTTGCGGCAACCCCGGTTCGAAACGGCGTTAATACACTTAAAGATATTATGCCGGGATCCTACATCCTTCAGTGCAGATATGATGCCATATATGACGGTTATCCCGAAGCAGTCCTCAGTGAAAGAATTATTACCGTTCCTCAGGGTCCTGGAGAAATCAATTTTGCCTGTGCCTGCGGCGCAAGTACAACCACAGGATGTCCTTAGACATAAAAAAACCCCTGACTCATTCCAATTGAAAGGACTACCCAGGGGTTTGAAATAATTAAAGATTTTTAATTTCATCCAGAAGCTTATTTGCTTCTTCCTGCGCATTTTCTTTTTTTATATTGTCTGCAGGGGATTTTTTATCCTTTTCACAATTCACTGCAAAAATAGCGGCACACAATATTGCAGATACAGCCAGTCCCTCAATCATCTTTTTCATCTTTACTCTCCTTCTTATCATCATCATCATCTTTTTTCTCATCTTCCGATTCTTCTGCTTCTGCTTCTGCTTCTGCTTCCTTTTCAATCTTCAGTTTTTTCTCAGACAGAATTTCTTCAGCTTCAGCGATTGTTTCATCAAGCTTCTCGGCTTCTTCACTGCTTCCTTCATCTTTTAATTCTTTTGAAATTTCTTTCAGACGGGCAATCTTTTCCTCAAATCGCTTAATCTGTTCTTTTTTGACATGGGTCGCACGGTCTTTGCCACGAAGCTCTCCGCCTTTGTTTCCTTTATTGCCTTTCCCTTCTCTTTTTTCAGATTTTTCTACGGCATGATCCGGCTTTCCTTTGCCTTCCTTATCCGGTTTTGCACTGGCAGCTGAAAATGAAATCAGTGCCAGAAACATTATAAAAATTTTAATTTTTTGATTCATATACACCTCTAAAATAATAGACTTATTTTTAATGATATTTCTTACGCGGGAGCTAAAAATAAAAAATTTTTTTCCGACGAAAAATTGAAATCTCAGCTTGATTTTCCCTTCTACTAAAGGTTTCAATATTATAAAGAAACCAGTCCCAGATACACTCCCTGAACCGTTTCTGCAAGTTTTTCAAAATGAATTGTTGAAATCACATCACCTTTCGTATGGTAATTTTGATTTCTGAAAAAGGCCGTATCTGTAATCATCACTGCTTTGTACCCAAACTTCCAGTAATTTAAATGATCCGAAAAATCAACTCCTTTAAGGAAAGAAGGCGCTTTTAATTTTTCAGTCTTCATTTTTGATTTTGATATAGCCCGGTAAAAATGATCCCCCAGGCTTCCGCTTGAAAAATTTGAAACCACTCCAATAAAATCCCCCCGGTCAGGATAAAACCATTTCATGATCCCCAGCGGGTATTTCTGCGATCCGGGAGCATCAGAATAATACCCGATCATTTCCAGGCTGACCATACCCATAATTTTTTTCCCGGCATCGTGGATGGATTTTGCATGGATGTAGCTGCCCATGAATTCAGTTCTGAAAAAAGGAGGTTCCTCCAGCGTATAAAATACCATTTCAATATGATATTTCAATTCCGGTTTTTCTTTCTTTAAAAGTTCAGCTAAAATCAAAAGACCGGTTACTCCTGATGCATTATCGTCTGCACCGTCCTGATCTCCCGCAACATCATAGTGTGCGCCGACAATAAGACAGGGCAGGGACGGATTTCCGTAAACAGCGCGGATATTTTTATACTGATTTTTACCTGCAAAATAAATCTGCTCTGAAGGTTCATATCCTGAATTCTGCAGCTGATTTTTAATGAAATCAGCTGCAGAATTCAGAGCTGCTGGATTTTTATAATTTCTGTACAGAGGACGTTCTACAATTCCGCGCAGCAGCTTTTCAGCAATACCGGGATCTACTTCAGGCAGTAATACTTTCTCTGAAGTCATACATCCTTCCAGTGTTATTAAAATCAGAATCTGTAACAATAATGAAAAAGTGAGTCTGTATATCTTCATAAATGAAAAATGAACCCGAAAAAAAACAACAATTTTAATGCCAGAGTGACTCTCTATTTCAAGGGATTCAAGTCGAGCCGCTGACTCATTTTTTTGAACAGTTTAACGTTTGCAATACAGGAAAATTCTGCATGAAAAGTCCATTTCTTTTTCATCAAATCTACTTTTAAATCTCAATTATAATTTAAAAATAAAAACTTTTAAATTATTGAAACTGAACTATTTCTCTTTTTTAAACCGCTTTCTGATTTCTTTTGCTCTTTTCCGATTTCCCTCCAGTGTTTTTTTTAGATCCTCAAAAGTATTATCTTTAAACTGCCTGTAAAACATACGATGGGCTACCCTTTCATTAAAGACATACCACCTTCCGTTTGAAGTAGCAAGAACTCTGCCGTCATCGTCTGTAATGGTTGCGTTTGTGTAGATCCTGCGTTTTCGTACTGCTGTTACCCAGCAGCGGATATGAATCGGATGCTCAAGTGAAACAGCATGGTCATAACTGACCGTCAATTGATCCGTCATTACAAAATGTCCCAGGTGAAAACAAAGTACACCCTGAGCTTCATCCAGAAGCGCTGCAATGACACCGCCATGCATATATCCGGGCGCTCCCTCCTGGAAGCCTGATGGCTGATAGGAAAAGCGAACCTCGCCTGCAGGTTCATAAAAACGAAAATCAGCGTGGAGCCCGTGAGGATTGTCCGGACCGCATCCGTAACAGCTGCTTCTGTGCCAGTCCTGGCCAGAAGTGCTTACTTTATTTTTTTGAATTTCAGACAAAACAGCACCCTATTCGACGAAAAAGCAGTATCAAGAAATGATTGCCAGCATTTAATTTCCAAATCCAATGATCCCATGATGCAAAAATCCGATCTTACATTTGAGTATTCCGACGATTCCGCTTATCTGTGCTCCTTTCCCATAGCTCCTCTAGACTGCAATGCAACTGTAGTTGTCTGCAGAAACACTGGCAAGGCTGCAGTAATTGATCCAGGCGGCGATATACCGGAATTACTGGAAGTCATTAACGCTGAAAATGCTGTCCTCACAGAGATTTTACTCACCCATGCGCACTTTGACCACTGTATGAGTATTGATATCATTACAGAAGAAAGAAAAAATTCAATTCAAAATATTATGCTCCATCAGGATGATTTTACATGGTATGAAAATATACCCTTGATGGCAGGCCGGTTTGGAGTACAAATTTCAAATGAAAAAAAATTCCCTGAAATCACTCAAAATCTTTCTGACGGCGATGAATTAACAATTGGAAACATTCATGTCAAAGTCATTCATACTCCTGGACATTCAGCTGGCTCCGTATGTTTTTATCTGAAAGATTTAAATGTTCTCATAGCCGGCGACACCCTTTTTCAGGGAAGTATTGGCCGGACAGATCTGCCCGGAGGCAGTTTTGAAATCATTTCAGATTCCATCAGAAACAAACTCTATCTTCTGCCTGAGCAAACTGCTGTGATTACAGGACATGGACCTGCAACCTCAATTGGAATAGAAAAAAAAAGCAATGCTTTTGTCCGAATGTCCTAACTTGACAGACAGCCTTGAACTGCTAATTATGGTCTTATATGAAAACAACAGTCATAGACGGTGTCACATTGCACCTGTCCAATCCCGATATCATAGATAATCCCTGGGTGGGAAATATGGATGTTCTGAACCAGCTTCTGGCCTGCTGGATTACGGTTCACCCCGATGACATCCCCATGAATCCCCGTCTTGTGGGAAGGCCCGGCGTCGGCAAAACCACCCTTGCAAGCGCAGCTGCAAATAAACTCCAGAAGCATACCTATATTTTTCAGGCAACCATGGATACAAGACCGGAAGACCTTCTGATTACTCCGGTTATATCTGAAAATGGAAAAATTAAATATGTAGCTTCAGCAATCGTAACTGCCATGATTGAAGGAGGGGTTGCCATCTTGGATGAGGGAAACCGGATGGGAGAAAAATCCTGGGCTTCGCTTGCTCCGCTGCTGGACCACAGGCGTTATATTGAGTCGATTATCGCCGGGATTAAAATCAAAGCCCATCCCGAATTCCGATTCTGCGCAACCATGAACGAAGATTCATCCACTTACGAAGTTCCTGAATACATTCAGAGCCGCCTTCAGCCTCAGATATACATTGATTTTGCCGATGCAAATGAAGAAGCGGAAATTCTTAAAGCGAACCTTCCCTTTACTCCCGATCAAATCGTGCAGTATGTTGTAGACTTTCTGCAGAAAGCTCACCTTGCTGACGAACCGTATTCTGTAAGAGACGGAATCAATATTACCCGAATGGTTTTAAAGCTTGCCCATTCTAAAAACTACGTTCAGGAGTCAGATGAAATTATTATCGACGAGAACAGAACCAGAGAACTTCTTCACGATGCCGTCATGGGAGTTCTGGGCGATGATGCTCTCCGATATTTAAACTAAAAATGAATCGAGATTTTCTTACAAAAATGACGGTTCCTGTGACGGAAGGCGTTTATGCTCTACCTATAGTACATGGATCGGTTGAATTTTCAAAAATTATCCGTGAACTGTTCTTGAAAACTCCTCCTTCACTCCTTCTTCTGGAGCTTCCGGAATCAATGACAGGCGCAGTTGAAAGAGCTGCTCCTTTTATAGAAGATATTCCTGTAATTTCAGTAAACTCCCGGAATACAGACCTGGAATACCATTTCATTATGGAACCCCTTGAACCTCTGGTAGAAGCGGTTAGAAATTCTTATGAATTTGAAATTCCTTACCGTCTGATTGATACAGCAAGGGAAGATATCTTTTTCTGGTCTCCAGATCTTTTTCCGGATACCTATTCCCTGAATGTTATGACTCCTCCGGAAATGTTTGCTCTGTATTCAAAAACATCCAGAAAAGAGTCTGAATTGGATTCACTGTTTAAAAATATGGATATGCAGCGCGAAGTTTACATGGCAGAACAGATCAGAAATCATATTGCAGTATCTGCGGCATCAGATGAAACATATGTTTTATTGATCTGCGGAATCCGTCATCTTACATCCATTCAGAAATATGTAAAAATGTCTCGCGAAGAATTTTCTTCTCTTCTGGATTCCTCGATTTTTGAAAATGAAGACGAAGAAGAACCCATCGAAAAACTTTTAAATAGAGAAGAACGAATTCGAGAAGGAACTCCTGTCTATGAAATTTCTTTTCTTTCGCGTAATTCCCCTGAAGTTCTCGAACAGCCGGGTTATTACAACACAATCTGGAGCCAGCTCAGGCAGAATTCATCTTACTTAAAATATTTCAACAGAATTTCTCTTCAGAGGACTGCATATCGGAATGCAGTAGACCGGTATGAAGGGGAAAGCGGCGAACATGTACCGCAGTCCCGCGAAAAACTTTTTTTCCAATTTGCAAGGAACTGGAGTATTATTGAAAAAAAACTGATTCCCGATAAGTTCAAACTGGTCATGTCTGCAAGGGGATTCGGAAACGACAACTTTGCAAGAGTCATGTACGACGTTCTTGCTTTTCTTCCGCCTGTTCAAAACCCTGTTTTCCCTGAAAAAAAACTAACTCTGGATGATATGTACCGTTCCAGCAGACTGATCCGTTTCCGCATGAAGCTGAAAAAGAACAGGCGTCCGGTTCCTCCTCCTGATATCATCAGGCGTTTTGAAAAAGAAAAGTATCC
>JAOUOA010000274.1 GCA_029880625.1 Spirochaetia bacterium | reverse complement strand
AATGGAAAGATGCATGGGATCATTCCGGCATCTGCTCTTATCCGCCTGAAGATATCATCATTGAAGAATTCGGCAACTACCTGCAGGATAAAGCAAAAAATCTTCTTACCGGATCAGAAACGCGTACGCTTCCTTTTTCTTCAAGTCTTCTTGACGGGATCGATTATCGAGAAACCATCCGCAATTATCACCAGGGGAAAATTTTTGTAAAAGACGACACCGCATTTGGAATTGATGCAGGCAGTGTAGTCATCATATTCGATGAAAACGACAAAAATTTCAACTGGAAAATGGTCTGGTGGGGGGAACACAGTCAGGAAAGCGATATGGCATTTTATGCAACGCCGCCGGGAGAGCATTCAGCAGGCCCCGGAATCTTCCGCTGTCATTACGGTGGACTAATTCTAACCTATCCGCCAGGAAGACTCCATGACATCTGGAACGACGACTATTACAAAGGGCTCGAAAATCCTGCTGACAAACTACTTGCAGTGGCTCTGGAATATAATGAGAAAAAGGCCGTTGTTCATCTTGCACATAAGCCCCCGCATGCAAAACTCCAATCACTTGCCGGAAGAATGGGACAAAAAATAATTCATATACCCATCAGCACTGTAGATCCGATTACCCTGGGGAGGGTAAGACGTTTTCATGTACTGGATTCAAGAGAACGGCGCAATGATGCCGGGGATTTTATATGGTAAAACCGAATACGATTAGCAAAGTCAAAGGAAAAATATTATGAATATTATAACCAATGCAGTAAAAAATATGGCTCTTATTTCACGCGGCCCTCTGCCCGTAACTGTCTTTAATGATCTTTCAGAAACAACCAATCTACCTGATGTACCGGGCCATATTTCTGAATACGAATTAAGATTCTGGTCACTTCCAGAAACCGATGACCTTATCATACGAACAGCATTTACAGAAGAATCCAGCGGTTCAAAAATCTACTGTATATGGACTGATGAGATTGAGTTTCAGGATATTCTGGAAAATGTTCTGGATGTTTCCATTATGACAGATCGTCATGATTTACCGCCCAATCGTTTCAATATGATGAATGACCTTCTCTGGAAATTTATCAGTCTAATGGAAGAAAAACAATCTCCTGTTGGCAAAATGCTGATCTGGGACCAAATCTTTCAGTAATTATACGCATTTTCTTCCGTATCAGGTGCTGTAACCTCCAAAATCAATATAACAATTCAAGTTTACTTGAAAAAATAATATAGATCATACTTGCTTTTTTGTATTATAAACTTGACTTAGAAAAAAGTATCTACCAATATATTCATAGGAGAAGCGCTATTCCATTCGTCTCTAAATCAAAGGAAATAATGACAATATTAAAGTCATGAACCATACCGCAGAAAATATAAACTCACTTAAATCCGGAGATATATATCTCAAAGAACTTCTGTCTCTTTTAGGCTACATTATCCTGGAAATTTCTGATACAGGCAGGATTCTTCGCTTTTCAAAAAACCTGCCTGAAACTCTTGGATATAATAAATTTCAATTATCCGGACTTACTGCCAAAGATATCTTTTTCGAGCAAACATATACAGATCTTTTTCGCAGACATACTCAGAAATCCAATAGAGACAGAAAGATTAATTATAGAGGATTCATGACAGATGCTAATGGGAAAAAAATCTTCATGCATATATCAGGGATCCACCAGGAAGATGAAAGTTCCAATCCCGGCGCCTATCATTTTGTAATCCATAGACTGGATCTGCCTGACAAGTCACTTTCTCTTGATACGGGTTATTATGACGAAAATCTAAAAGCAAACAAAATTGTTCGAAGATACCTGCCTCCGGTTTTATACGAACAGGCTAAGCATGCGGTAAAAGATGGGCATGATAAAATTCCAGATGAAGTAAAATACCTTACCTTCTTATTTGCTGATCTAGTTTCTTTTACAACATTTGCAGAAAATAAAAATCCAAAAGAAGTCATGGAAACTCTGAATCTTTCTATCGGCGCGGCCTCAGCCACAATTGTACACTGGAACGGCGTTATGGACAAGATCATGGGCGATGCGATCATGGCCATTTTTGAAAATCCTCTTGATGCTGTCATTGCCGCCGTTGAAATTCAAAAGCAGTTTTACATGTTCAACCAATTGAGATCTCTGCAAAGCCTTGAAAATCTGAACATACGGATCGGCATCAATACAGGGAACTGTATCTATGGGAGCATCGGGATGGATAAATATATGGAATGGACCGTCATCGGCGACGCTGTAAACTCCGCATCCCGTCTTGAAAAATCCTGTACTGTAGGGGGAATTTTAATTTCAAAAGAAACTCTCGGGCATGTTAAAGAAAATGTTCACGTAACGGATTCAACACAACTTCAGGTGAAAGGAAAAAAACATTCGCTTGAAGCGTATTATATCGATCAGGTTTCATTTACAGGAACGAACAATGAAGCAATTAAACTAAGCATCCAGGATGAATTCTCACAGGATTTCCAGGATATGAAACTCTAAGATTCAGTTGTACTTCAAAGTATAAAAATAATATTTTATTTTGCCCGGTTGCTTCAGCGGGCACTCTCCGGCAAACGAATAAAAGATTGACAGATTAAACCGAAAATACAAGAAAATACTGTCATCATATGCCTTTCAAAGAAACAAATCATTTCAAACTTATTTCTGAATACAGAGCTTCCGGAGACCAGCCTGCAGCCATTGATAAACTGACATCCTCATATGAAAACGGCGAAAATAAACTGTGCCTGATGGGAGTAACAGGATCAGGTAAAACATTTACCATGGCATCTGTCATTCAAAAACTGGGAATACCTGTTCTTGTCATCACACATAATAAAACACTGGCAGCACAGCTTTACAGAGAATTCAGAGAATTTTTTCCGGACAATGCTGTAGAATATTTTGTTTCCTATTATGATTACTACCAGCCGGAAGCATACGTGCCGACAAGCGACACCTACATTGAAAAAGACGCCTCAATAAACGACGAAATTGACAGACTCAGGCTTCGCGCAACCTCTTCGCTTCTCGAAAGAAACGACGCCATTATTATTTCTTCCGTTTCCTGCATTTACGGACTGGGTTCGCCAGAAGAATACAGACACAGTCTCCTTCTTCTGGACAGAGGAGTCGAACTGGACCGCAATACCGTAATCCGTCAGCTTCTACATATCCAGTACAACCGGAACGATCTGGATTTTTCAAGAGGAAATTTCAGAGTCCGGGGCGATACTCTGGAAGTCTTTCCTGCATACAGAAATGAAGGAATCAGGATTGAATGGTTTGGAGACGAGATTGAAATGATCTCTCTGATTGATCCTTTAACCGGAAAAATTCTGGATCAACCGGAACGCGCTGTGATCTATCCTGCAAAACATTTTATTACGTCTCCTCCCCGCCTGAAGGAAGCAGTTGCGAATATAACGGAAGAACTGACCGGACAAATTGAACATTTTCAGAAAATCAATAAACCTCTTGAAGCCGAGCGGATTGAATCCCGTACAAAATATGATCTTGAAATGCTTCAGGAAATGGGCTACTGTAACGGAATTGAAAACTATTCAAGACACTTAAGCGGAAGAAAAGAAGGCGAACCGCCTGCATGCCTTCTTGACTACTTTCCGGAAGAATTTCTCGTAATCATAGATGAAAGCCATGTAACAATCCCTCAGATTCGCGGCATGTTCAACGGAGACAGATCACGAAAACAAACTCTTGTTGATTTCGGTTTCAGGCTTCCATCTGCTCTGGACAACCGTCCATTAAATTTCAAAGAATTTGAAAATACTGCAAAAAAGATTTTATATGTATCTGCAACTCCTTCAGAATATGAAATTCAGAAATCTTCAAAAGTGATTGAACAGATTATCCGGCCCACCGGGCTTCTCGATCCGGAAGTGGTCATCCGTCCGGCTGAAAACCAGATCGAGGATCTTCTGCATGAAATTCGTAAAAGAAACAATTCCGGAGAAAGAACTCTGGTCACAACCCTTACTAAAAAAATGTCTGAGGATCTTTGCGACTATCTTTCCGAAATGGAAGTCCGTGTGGCCTATCTTCACTCTGAAGTTGAAACCATCGAACGGGTTGAAATTATCCGCGATCTTCGAAAAGGTGAATATGACGTACTGGTCGGGGTGAATCTTCTCCGTGAAGGTCTCGATATCCCTGAAGTCAGTCTTGTTGCAATTCTTGACGCGGATAAAGAAGGATTTTTACGAAATACAAGATCTCTGATTCAGACAATCGGCCGAGCCGCCCGAAACGTAAACGGAAAAGCAATCCTGTATGCTGATAAAGTTACTGATTCTATGGATCAGGCAGTAAAGGAAACTGAAAGACGAAGACAAATTCAGCATGAATATAATCTGAAAAACAATATTCAGCCCAAAACGATCAAAAAAAACATTTCGGATATCATTTCCAGACAGATTTCTGATGATTCTTCAGAAGATTTTATTCTTTCGGATCTTGAAAAAGAACTGAAATTATCTTCGTCCATGCCCAAAAAAAAGAAAATGGAAATACTAACAAAAGCCATGCTTGAAGCCGCAAAAAATCTTGAATTTGAAAAAGCAGCGTTACTTCGCGATAAACTGCAGGAATTTGAATCCGAAAACACCAAAGGAAAAGGAAAGGTCTCTGTTTTTCGCCCGCGTAAAACAGCCCGAAAAAAAGGAAAATGAAAATTAATATAATTTACCAGGCAATAATTTCAGTCGCCTTATTGTCTGCATCAGGCTGTGACAAATCTTATTTTAACACGGTACAGGATACAGACGGACCGGAAGGACATTTCTCAGATTTTACCTCTATCCTTCCTTCTCAGGAAGACCGCGTGATTACGGCGCCGGGATATAAGACAAATGTTTTAATTTCTGAAGCAGATCCTATTAATTCTTCCGGCGATACATTCGGATACAATAACGATCATGTTCAGTTTTTTCCG
>JAOUOA010000386.1 GCA_029880625.1 Spirochaetia bacterium | reverse complement strand
AATTTAAATCCAGAATTTTTTGAAACTTTTCTTTTATATCTGGATCCATTTTTTCTCCCTGAGATTCCACCACATAATTGATCAGTTCAAGCCTGTCATTGACAGATTTAATTTCATAATCATACAGAGAATTAATTTCTGATGTTGTTGCTCCGGATGTATTAATTTTTCTTTGAATTTCCTGCATGGCCATTTTTTTATGATTTTCCTGATCTTTTTCTTCCTGAGTCAATCTTCTAGGAATGATATGATTATCGGGAAACTTTTCCCTCAGAGTATCAAACTGTTTCATTACAGAATCCGGATACCTCTGGCCGGTTTGTGGATTGATGGGATTCCCTTCACTGGCTGGATCCAGAAGACCGGTATCATTCCCTCCCATTTCTACATCGGAAGTATCTATTGCTTTATCCGGAACCCCTGCTTTCCAGAAATCAGAACCGTAAAGGCTTGCATCCTGCCCTCCAGAATCGGAGGGCATTCCTCCTCCGCCAAATAAAGCCACAGCAGCATTTGCATCATTATCGGAAGCTGATTCTGTGCTTTCAGGGCTCCAAACCAAACCCATGAGAAGATAAATTAAAACAAAAAATAAAAAAATTGATGATCCAATTAAAATGGTACGTTTATCCATATAAAGTTTCCTCTATAAATTGCTTGAATTCAATATCAAGTTTTAGATGATGACAGAACAAATACGTTTTTTATGAGATCCAGATTTACGTCACTTTTTTTTCTATCATTTCTTTTTACAGGATGCGGAATTAATACGGATTCACCGGTCTATCCAATTTCTGTTCTGATCAATCCCGTACAGGTACCTGCAATTGTAAGCCTTACTCCTGTTCAGATATGGGAACCCAATAATGATTATAGAATTGAATTTGACCTCCGCTATTATATCACCAATCAGGAACAGGAATTTATAGGATATAATTTGTATTCATCTACAACGGCAACATCTGCACAAAATACAGGATACGGCGCTATCATATATCTGCCCAGAGGGATTGAACCAAGCTTTGATCATATCGGAGCTACTCCATCAACACTAAGTACAGACATTGTCACTCAAAGGTTAACTGATTTTAAAGCATCTCCCTCACCCATTGCCTTCCAGCTCTGTGAAAAATATTTTTTCCGACTTCAAGCTGTTTTACAAAATGGAATTAAATCCAATTTAAGCAACCAGGCGGAAGCTTGTGCAATTACAGATATAAATCTCTGTCCATCCGGTTCAATCTGCAATCCCTGACGCTGTGGAAAAAAAAGAACAAAATTTTATCCGCGGACTCTATTTGATTTCAACTCCCATCGGCAATTTAGGAGATATTACATTTCGAGCAGTAGAAATTCTTAAGAATTGCGATTTGATACTGAGTGAAGATACAAGAAAAACTTCAATTTTGTTAAAACATTATCAAATCCACACTCCACAAAAATCCTACAGAATCCATCAATTAAAAAATGATACAGATCAAGCTCTCGCTTTCTTAAAAGAAGGAAAAACTCTGGCTCTCTGTACTGATGCGGGAACTCCGGGGATTTCCGATCCAGGAAGTTACTTGATTCGAGCAGTAAGAGAAAATCTCCCAGAAATTCCAATGTTTCCTGTTCCAGGCCCCTCTTCTCTTACCGCAGCTCTGTCTGTTTCAGGATTTCAGGCCAATCCCTCACTTTTTCTGGGATTTTTAAGTCCAAAATCCGGAAAAAGAAGGAAAGTTCTGGAACATCATATCCCATTTGAAGGATGTATAATTATTTTTGAATCGGTACACAGAATTCGGAAGCTACTCGGTGAGATTTTTGAAATTTTTCCTGACCGAGATATTTTTATTGCACGCGAAATGACTAAATTATATGAGGAATATCTGTTTTTTCCTGCAGGAAGCGGCCCGGATGCTTCAATACTGGAAAAAATTAAAGAAAAAGGCGAGTTTGTTCTTATAATAGGGCCTGTTAGATAAAATTTAAATGGAAATATAAAATGCTTATGTTAATTTCCAAACTGTCCGATAAAATGAGGGAGAGGAACTAACCTTATGATAGTAGATAAAATTGGCGGAACGGGTCCCGGATACGGCCCAAGAAAAACTGAAAATACAACAAAGCCTGCTCATCCAGCAAGAAGCTCTGATAATGTAGTGATTTCCGAAGAAGCTGCACGGGCTGCAGAAACAGCAAAAATTGCAAGGCTTGCATCAGGCACGGAAGATCAAAGCAGAGTTGAAAAGCTTCGTATCATAAAAGAAAAACTGAACAACGGCGAATACAACAATCTGTCAGATGATATCTTAAATAAAACAGCACGAAATCTTTCCGATACTCTTTTCGGCTGATTCTTAAAAAAATATCCGTGGAACAAACGGATATTTTTTAAAATTCCTCTCGCATATTTACTTCTTCAAAAAAAGATTTCATCTTTCTTCAGCTTAAATTTACTTCTGTTGCAAAACCAATCCTTTCAAACCAGGATATAATGCTCAGGAACTTTAGATCCTCTACAGGTCTTGCGCCACAATTCTAATGATTCATTTTTTAGAGTTATTTGACATATATTAGCCCTGTAACTAAATCGGAAAAATCATGCTTCACTCCATGATTGAATACTTCACATCGAGAAATGTTTTTGTCAATCTCCTGACTGTACTCCTGATCGGTGTGGGAGGATATGCAGCCTTAACACTGAATAAAGAAGCATTTCCCAATGTAGATTTTGATCTTGTTGTCGTCACGGTGGTCTATCCCGGAGCTTCTCCCCAGGAAGTGGAAAAATATGTAACAAACCCTCTTGAGGAAAGTATAAAAGAAGTCAATGGAATTGAAGAATACAGATCCAGCTCCATTGAAAGCCGGGCGGGAATTACTGTAAAAATTGATCCTGATGAAAAAGATACCACAAAAGTAATCAACGATATCCGCTCTGCTGTAGAAAGAACTGAAGATCTTCCGGAAGATGCAAAAAAACCTATCATCCTGGAAATGACTTCTGCCAATACTCCCGTACTTGAAATCGCCCTTTCATCAAAATTAAATCAAGACGGAACGCCGGTTCTTAGCTACGGAGAGCTCAGAAAGAAAGCAGAAATTCTGGAAAAAAAGATCCTCAATCTAGACTCCATCGCCAGGGTTCAGAAAACCGGCTGGAGAGATGCAGAAATCCATGTCAATGTCGATCCCGTTAAAATGGAGGCAAACTATATCAGTCTGGATCAAATCGCAGCAGCTCTCCGCAACAGGAATTTAAACCTTCCCGGAGGAGAAATTAAAGGCGAAGACAGGAACATTGTCATCCGGACCATCGGCGAATACAGCAGAATTTCAGAAATTGAAGATACCTTCATCCGTTCGAATGATCAGGGAAAAGGAATCCGCATCCGCGATGTAGCAAGCGTAAAAGAAGATTTTGTAGAAGAGGACATCATCCAGAAAACACGGGGACTGCCCTCCATCGCTCTAACTGCAGTCAAAAGAGAAAGCGCTGACGTTATCCAGACGGTTGATGAGATCAAGGAAATCACTGGTCATTTTACAAAAACAAATGAAAAAACCGTAAAAACCAATATGGTCAACGATATTTCTTTTTTTGTAAAGCGAAGGCTGGGTGTCCTTATGACAAACGGAATTACCGGCCTGATCCTTGTCGTTGCCTCCATCTTTTTTTTCCTGGGATGGAGGACAAGCCTGATGGTTGCCCTCGGCAT
>JAOUOA010000385.1 GCA_029880625.1 Spirochaetia bacterium | reverse complement strand
AGATTTTTTCCAGGGGCCGCCCTTCCTTTCTCCAAAAAGAATGGTACCGAGCCGGATCATTGTAGCACCTTCAGAAACAGCAATTTCCCAGTCTCCTGACATGCCCATACTGAGTTCTCCTTCTGGAAGTATCCTGTCCCTTAACTCTCTGAGATGATGAAAAACTTCTCTTGTGAATACAGGATCTTGATTGGCGGGTCCCATTGTCATAAAGCCGCAGAATTTTACCGCTTCATTTTCATAAAATCTGTCCATAGAAAGAAGTTCTTTTTCCGTCATGCCAGATTTTGCATCTTCTCCTGTTAAATTTACCTGAATTAAGTATTTGATCGGCAATCGATCATCTATTTTATGAACTTTTTCATAAATTTTAAGAGCTGATTCTCCCATGATCAGCAAGGTTTTGAACGAAGATACTCCATGAATATAATGAAAGAGAGAAGGGATCTGTCTTGCATTTCCGCTCTGAAGAGGTCCTATATGATGAAAAATGGGATATTGATCTTTTGAAAGTCCTGATACATCGATCAGAGGGATTTTATCTCTTGCTTCTGCATATCGATTTTCTCCAAAATCTATCTGACCTTCGTTGAGTAATTTTGAGATGCTTTCCGGAGGATGGGTTTTACTGACAGCGATGATTCTTACATCAGGTCTTCCCAGCTCAATCAGGCGGTTTTTAATATGTATCAGGCTTGAAAGGCCTTTATTCATGGATATATTCAGCGTGTAAGACGTGCGACTCTTTCGGGATCCAGATGTTTGACCGCATCCTGATTTACATGAAAAGCAGCTTGAGAAGCAGGATCTTCATTCATTTTGAATTTTAATGCGTGAATATTTTCCATTTCAATTTGGATTTTTTTCAAATTCTGCATAAGTTCCGTCATGCTTTTGGCTACATATATTTTGGCATTTTCCGGATTGAATTCCTGATTATATTCAGGAAAAAGCGGTTTCTCGTTAAATTTCAGGTTTTCATTGATTTCATCAGGAGATTCTGTTAAATATGAATACCTGGTCTGCTCTCTGGAATACTGATTTTGGATTTCTGAAATGGAATTTTGAAGATCAAGAAGTCTGGATTCTATCGTGGTCTGTCCAATACCTGCTGATGAAACTGTTTTACTGGATTGATCAGAAGATTTACTATTCTTAATTTCTGAATTTTCCTGCTTTCTGTCTTTTAAGATTCCTTCAGCTGAATTTAATAATAACTTCCCTGTTATCTGCATAATGTCACCGTTTTCTGATTTATGTCTCTAGATAATAAATAAATTTTATATCCTTATGGTTATAATCGGTATGGATCTTAAAAAAATAAAGGAATTTATTTTCAATTGTGATTTTTTTCTTCTTCCGATATATGATAATAGGTGGCAGTCCATGCTGCTTTTATAAAATTTGACCTGTGGTGATTTATGGATAGATCCAGACTGATTGTTACTCTTGCAATGATTCTTTCAATGATTTCAGTAATTCTTGGCTTTACCGGAATTGCAATGTCCAGCAGAAGCGCTCCATTTGCAAGAGCATCTTCCGATTCTTTTTTTACGTCCGGCAGATCAGGTATAGCTGTCATTAAAATTCATGGAGATATTCGAAGCGGATATTCTACCGGCAGTTCCGTAGGGGCAGATGATTTAATCCAGGAAATTAAAACGGCCAGAGATTCTTCAAGTATAAGAGCCGTCATTATTGACATCAACAGTCCAGGAGGAACCGTAGGAGCTACTAAAATCATTTATGAAGCGGTTAAAGACTTAAGAAAAGAAAAACCTGTTGCAGCCGTGATTACAGATATCGGAGCAAGCGGCGGGTATTATGTTGCTTCTGCATGCGATAAAATTTTTGCCCAGCAGGGATCCATCGTCGGTTCGATAGGAGTGATTGCCTTTCACGGCGATATATCAGGTCTGCTCAATGATTACGGAATTAAAATTTCTTCAATGAAGGCAGGTAAATACAAGGATTCTTCCTATCCATTCAGGGCCATGTCTGCAGAAGAAAAAGATATGATGCAGGAAATTATGAACGATTCTTATGAACAATTTCTGACAGATGTCTCAGAGGGAAGAGGACAGCCGATTAAATCTGTAAGAGCCTGGGGTGAAGGAAGAATTTTTTCCGGGAAAACAGCGAAAGCAGAACAGATGATTGATGAAATTGGCGGAAAAATCGAAGCAGTTCAGGCATTAAAAGTGCTGCTAAAAACCAACGATGATCTTCCTCTATTTGAGAAGAAAGAAGATTTTATGGAACGATTCATGAAAAGTTTACCGGGCTTGGAACAGAACCGTATGGCTTCTTCACTTACCAATTCGCATATTTATTATTTGTATCCGAGCAGCATCCAGATTATTTTTGAGTCAATGCAAAGGATTCGCCCATGAAAGGATTTATTCTGTCGTTTGTTGAGCTGGGATATCTGACTCTGCAGTTTCCTCATGAACTTTCTGTTTATATGGAGCGAATGCCGAAGCTTCGAATTATGGAACTGATTGTTTTGTTTTTTGCTTCATTGAGCTTTTCAACTGGATTGTATCAGCTGCGGGATTATTACAGCCAGTTTTATCTATTGCATATATCGCTTCTTGCTTCCGTTGTATTTTCTTTTCTGACCCTTTTTTTTACTTTTCTTTCCTCTTATTTTGATTCCTCGTTGGCTTCAAGCCGTTCGTTGTCAGCTGCAGGAAAAACCTCCTCGGCCAGATCCATTCTTCATCTTTCTTCGTTTGCTTTCTGGTTTTTTCATCCTGCATCAATGATACTTCATCTGTTTAATGTTTCTGAAATGCTCCTTTTCCCGATGATTGTTTTGTTTGTTGCCTGGGCAATGTCTATCCAGGCGAAGGGTCTTCAATATCTTTATGAAGTCACATGGCGTGATTTTTTTAAGCAGTATCTTTTTGCGTCAGGCATTGCGATTGCGTTTCCAGTAATTGCTGTTTTCTCGGTGCTTTTTCTCGGTGTGTTTTCTTGAGAAAAGATATTAAAATACTTCTGACCAATGATGATGGGCTTAAATCAAATGGGATGAAGCATCTTGAGGAAGCCCTGAGAGAATTCGGAGACGTATGGGCAGTGGCTCCTGACAGGGAAAGAAGCGCAACGTCACAGGCTATCAGCATACGTGAAACGCTCAGGATGACTGCTGTGAATGACAGGCATTTTATGGTGAACGGTTTCCCCGCTGATTGTGTTAATGTAGCATTCTATTCCGGCCGGTTTCCCCGATTTGATCTGGTCGTTTCCGGAATCAATCATGGCGAAAATTTGGGCGATGATCTGCATTACAGCGGGACAGTCGGCGCGGCCAGACATGCGGCAATTCACGGAATAAAAGCAGTTTCAATCAGCTGTCCGGTGCGCGAACATGATGGAAATTTTTACAGAGTGGCATTATGGCTTCGCTTATGGCTCAATAAGAATTTTGATTTGCTTGAAAAGGGAATCGTTTATAATATTAATTATCCGAAAGAGAACGCAAAAGATATTGATGACGAATTTCCGGAATCTGCCTGGGCACTTCATGGACGGCGGCAGTATGTAGACCAGTATGAAGCAATTGAAGAAACAGGTAATTCCACGATTTTCAAGCTGAAGGAAACTGTTCTTGGATTTAAAGACGAAAAAGATACCGACTTTTATCTCGTAAATAATGGGAAAATTTCAATTACGCCCGTATCAATTCAGACAACACACAGGGAAGAGCTGGA
>JAOUOA010000024.1 GCA_029880625.1 Spirochaetia bacterium | reverse complement strand
ATTCTTGCAGGGAATGCCGGATCTGAAAAAGCTTCGCTTCTTGAATCCATATCTCGAAAAAAACGAAACCCTTCCTTTCTGCAGAATAAATTTGAATTCTACAGAGAAAAAATCAGGAAAGAAATTGACCGGCCCATGCTCGAACGCTGCTTCCCTGCAGGTACAGTCTTCCAGGAAGTCATTCTTGAATCGGAACATGACGGCTACATCCTTGGAAGGCCGCTCGGCTCATATCCTGTCACAGTAAAAATTCCTCCGGGAGATCCGGGTGCCCGGGCCGCTTTTCAGGAGAGAAAAGCAATTTCTGTTATTGTCTGCGATTTTCATGAGCGAAGTATTATCGGTCTTTCGCATCCTGTGAGGATTCCTGATTTAAGCAAACAGGCGCTCGGACATCTGCCAGGGATTGGGAAAAAAAGAGCCGGTCAGATTCTGGAAAATCCTCCTGAAAATTACAGAGATTTATGCGCAGTGATAGAATCGTCTCTTTTCACCGAAAAAGATTTTAAATGGAAACTCTGAGCGGAAAATATATGATATTCTTCAAACCTAAAACAAAGCTTCTTTAAAGCGGCCTGTGGCCATTCTGAATTTTTTTAACTTAATAAAAATTTCCATGAACAGCGCATTGCTGAAGAAAACCGATTCGTGCAGAAATTACGAGCAAATGATAACGTCAGAATCAATTGAATCCCGATGACTCGTTTTTAGAACGTCAGGATTCATCGGATGATGCATCATTGGCTTTTTCAATCTTCAGTTCAGGTTCAAGAAAACTGATGCCTTCAAAACCAATCTCTTCAGTTTGTTCCACTTCAAAATCCAGAATTCCTTCTTCCCAGAAAAAACAATCCGTACCGTGGCTGAGTCCCCGGTGCACAGAAAAACCGGCTGAATATTTCCCCGGCCCCAGATTCAGAGTTAAAGAAAATTTAAAAATTGAAGTTTCATTCTCACCTATTTGCAATCCTGAAAATTTTAAAAGGCGGCTGTTTGTTCCAAAGACACGGATTCCTCTTGCATCATTGATATGAATGCCTACAGTGATTTGATCGAGCACGGCGGGGGAATGGAATTCAAAAACGAACAGAACTCTTTCTTTTGTAAAAAAAAGATTTCTTTTGCGGTTCCGGGAATCCATGAGATATGCCTGGAACTGATTTTTATCGGAAAGAACGGCCGATTGAGCATTATCATGCGAATGTTCTGCTATCAAGTCCATATAGCGTTCGCTTACTGACGAAGGATTTCCGAAATCAACAATACGTCCTTGATCCAGAAGAATCATTCTGTCGCAGAGAGACACCATCATATGAATGTCATGACTGACAACAATAACCAGGCTTCCTTCCTCTCTGAAACTCTGGAATCTCCGTACGCCTTTCTGCTGAAAACTGGCGTCGCCCACGGCAAGGGCCTCGTCAACAAGGAGCATATCTGCATACGAAAGAGTCGCAAGAGAAAAAGCAAGGCGCATCTGCATACCCGTTGAAAAAGTATTCAGCGGATGGCTTTCAAACCCCGAAAGACCTGCGAATGAAAAAAGATCATCTTTTTTCTCCAGAAGAAATTTTTTTGAATACCCCCATAAGATTCCGTTATAAAGCACATTTTCCAGCGCTGTTAAATCGCTGTGAAAACCAACTCCCAACTCAAGAATACTCCGCACATTGCCCTGAAACTTTATCTGTCCCGCTGTGGGTTTCAAGATTCCGGAAAGGATATTTAACAGGGTGCTTTTTCCGGCGCCATTGGGTCCAATGATGCCCACGATCTCGCCCTTTGATGCATTTCCCAGTTCAAGACTGATCTTATTCAGAGCCTTCTTGCGGAATGTTCCTGCATAAAGACCGAGAGTCGCAGCAGAAAGAATCTTTTCGCGAAATCCATTAAACCCGGTATAATCTTTTGTTAATGATTCGATGGATAAAATCATATTTGATCCAGAGCAACGGATTCAAGGCGAATCCTTGAAATAAGAAAGGAAACAATACTGAGAAGGATTAAAGCGAACATCCCCTGAAAATCAACATAGGTCAGATCTCTGTAAGAAGGATGAAACATCCACCTGTTCAGCTCTATGATTCCATAAAAAGGATTCCAGGCAAGATACCTCTGGTATTCTTCAGGAACAGCGTAGATGATCGGCGTAAGCCAGAACAGAACCTGAAGGATGAGCCGCATAACAGGAGTGAAATCTTTCAGAATCAGACTGGCTTTTGAAAAAATAAACGACCAGCCGGAAAAAAATAAAATAACCGCAGCTCCGTAAAAAACTGCAAGCGGAGAAATCACATGAAGTCCTCCGCGCAGAAATCCTGCTGCAAAAGAAATTCCAAAAAGAAGAAAGTAATAAATCAGTCCCTGCACTACGGGAATCCAGATAAAAAGCTTCATCCCCATTCCTGTCCTTTTTACAAGCGTTTTATTATCATAAATAATACTGCAGGAACGAAGGAGCATTTCAGAAACAGGGATCCAGAGCATCATTCCGGACATGATATAAAGAAAATAATCGCCCTGATAAATAAATCGTCCACCTCCGTCAGAGAAAACAATTCCAAACAGAACATAGTAAACAGCAATTTGGAAAACATACTGTATTAAAAGCCACAGAAGGCCAAGAAGAGTTCCTGCATACTGCATGGCATAGTCTCTTTTTACAAGAACCAGAACGAGCTTAAAAAAATTGATTTGAGTGATTATCTTTTTCATGGATTTATATAAATTTCAGAAATTGAAACCCATCCCCGGAAATTACTTCATTTGATTCAGTTTTTTTTCCCATCTGAATGCTGTTTCGCATATCAGATCGATGCGGTCAAAACGAGGCTTCCAATTCAATATTTTTTTTATCCTGGAAGGATCGCAGTAAAGCTGATCTGGATCTCCTGCTCTCCTCCCTTTTTCTGATACCTGGAAATCTGCTCCGCTTACTTTTTTTACAGTCTCAATAATTTCACGTACGCTGAAACCATTTCCATATCCGCAGTTAAACGCATCCGAAGATCCGCCGGAACGAAGGTACAAAAGAGCATCCAGATGTGCAGCGGCAAGATCATCCACATGAATGTAATCACGGATACAGGTTCCGTCCGGAGTATTGTAATCCGTTCCGTAAATATCAACTCCCGATCTGATTCCGCAGGCAGCCTGACTGGCAACCTTGATCAAATGCGTTGCATTCGGCGTTGCCTGTCCCAGAGTTCCGTCTAACCTTGCGCCGGCCACGTTAAAGTAGCGAAGAGCAATATATTTGAAGTCAGAATTTACGGATGCAGCATCGGAAAGCATCCATTCGGTCACCAACTTTGATCTGCCGTAGGGATTGATCGGGTTTCCGGGAAGATCTTCCGTAACAGGGAATGTTTCCGGTTTTCCGTAAACCGCGGCCGTAGAAGAAAATATAAAATGATTGATCTTATGTTTAAGACAAACCTGGATTAAATTCTTTGAAACACAGGAATTATTTCCGTAATACTTTAGAGGTTTTTGAACGGATTCTGCAACTTCAATATGTCCGGCAAAATGAAATACTGCATCAAATTTTTTTCTGGAAGCTACTTCATCCATTAATTCTGGATCGCCTGCATCGCCTTCTATAAATTCTGCACTGTCTGAGACCGCCCATCTGTGGCCGGAATAAAGATTGTCTACAACAGTAACGCGATGATCCGCTTCAAGCAGCTGACTTACGGCGTGCGATCCGATATAGCCGGCTCCACCGGTTACGAGTAAATTAAGAGTATCACTCATAGGATTTCCAAAACCTTAAAATTATCATAGCAGCTTGAGTCAAACATTCGATAAAAGCAAACATACTGACTGGAATCGACCGTTTCCATCCAGATTCAATTGAAACAATGCAGGCATTTTAATCTTTTCGGAAAATTAATACTTTATTTTTTCTGACTCATCTGTCCATACTGGACTGAATCGCGGGTAAGTTCTTCAATTTCAGTTTTAAGAATTTCATATTCTTCCATTTTTCGTTTTAGAAATCGGATCGTTAATTTGGCCTTTTCTTCCATTCCACCCGGAGTCAGCAGATATGAATATGCAAGTTTATTCCGGTTATTCTTGAAATTTTTTACTTTCAAAAGACCTTTCCCGATCAGGGCCTGAATACAGTAGTTGGTTTTTCCCAGACTGATATTTAAGTGATCGGCCAACTGGCGCTGGTTTAAATCAGGATTATCCTGGAGAACTTTTAATATTTTAAATCGCAATTCATCCGTGAGCATTTTTCTTCCCAGAAGCTATAAAACAGTCTTTTCCTTTCAGGAAAAGACTGTCAAGTGATTTGTTCATAAGATGAACAGGATAAATCCTGAAGACATTTACATCGTTTTTAATGCAGTTTCTATTCTGCCGATAATGCGCTGCAAATGGGGAATTTTATCTTTCTGTTGTGGATTTGCCGTAAACCTTTCCATTACGACATTGCAGTCTTTCAGAATTTTTTCAAAGTCTTCCCTGTTATTGCAGACATCTTTGAATTCGAGGAGTTCAAGAATATCACTGAATTTCTCTCTTCTCATCAGGATTCTGAAAGTAAAAAAAGCGCCGAGAGATTTGCATGTCTGCTGCCAGACAATGGGATCTTTGAATGTTTTGTCGCGTGCATAACTTTTCCATTTTTCTGTATCTTCTGCCCGACGGACTGCTTCATGCTCAGGATTCGCTTCTGTTGCTTTTGAAACTTCCTGACTTTCCAGGATCTTCCACATCTTTTTTTCCAGAACTTCAAAATAGGTGTCAGAGCCTTTACTGTCTATGTTTTGCAGAAGCTCTTTTAGCAAAATCAGAGCTTCATACATATGGAAAATTCTCCCCAAAAAACTTCCCTCAAGAGTCCGCATCTTTGATTGAATCTCTTTTAACATTATGTTGAAAGAGACAGATGACTTCATTCTATTGTTAAATTCGAATTCAAGAAGCGAAGATGTCTTCTCTATCAATAAATCAATATTTTTTTTTTCAACAACAAGGTATCCGGTTACTTTTCTTGGAACTTTTTGGTCTGTATTTTCCAGTCTGATTTCTGCAATTTTTCCCGCATAGCTGGTTGCATCCAGAAGAAGCTGAACCTTCTCTGTGTCCAGTTTTTGATTGCGGGAAATTTCTTCAGCATCAGGAAGACAGTTAAAAAAAGCTTCTGAATTTCCCATGCTGAGTTCCAAGTTGCTTTTACCTATGATTTCTTCAATTTTATATTTATAAAACTCACCACGAAATTGTTCCAGCGTCTGATCTTTTAATTCAGGCATTCTTGGACTGATTACCTTTTCCCAGGAGTCTGCAACCGTATCTTCCATAATTAAGCTCATTTTATCTACCTATCAATTTTTTGTAAATTCTATTCCCAGAGGACAGTGGTCGCTTCCCATCACATCAGGCAGGATGAATGCATCTGTGATTCCGGGAACCGTTTCTTCCGTAACTGCAAAAAAATCAATTCTCCATCCGACATTTCGATCCCTGGCTCTGGTAATTTGATCCCAGTATGTATATTGTCCCGGCTTCTCATTAAATTGACGAAAAATATCGACATAACCCATTGAAAAAATCTTATTAAGAAAGGCTCTTTCTTCAGGAAGGAATCCAGAAGTTTTCTGATTTTCCTTGGGTCTGGCCAGATCAATTTCCTTATGTGCTGTATTAAAATCACCGCAAATAATCAGCTTTTTCTGTTTCCTCTGTTTTTCCCAAATCTTCAGGCAGTGCTCATAAAATTCCAGCTTATATTTCACTCTTTCAGGACCTCTTCCGCCATTGGGAAAATACACATTCCACAGGAAAAAATCTTCATATTCAGAAACAATGACCCTTCCTTCGTTGTTAAAATTATTTTTTTTATCATCTTTTGCAAATCCGCCGCTGAAAGAAACCGGTTTGTGCTTTGAAAATGTGGAAACGCCGCTGTAGCCTTTTTTTTCTGCACTGAACCAGAAAGATTCATAATCTTCAAGCTCCAGAAGGACATGTGCATTTTTATCTTTTTCCACCTGCTCTCTTAATGCTTTCGTCTCCTGTAGACAGAGGATGTCGGGAGAAGCAGACAAAAACCAGTCCATAAACCCTTTTTTCATGATGGCGCGGATACCGTTTACATTCCAGGAATAAATACGAATAGAATTTGACTTTTTCTTATTCGGCATATAATCAAATTTTTTAATAAAGACTTTACTGTCACGCAAAAACGGCCCTGCCCACAATTGTGAACAGAGCCGAAAAAACCGTCATCAGTATTTCAATTTTATCTGAGAAGCTGAAGTACTGACTGAGGACGCAGGTTTGCCTGGGCAAGCATTGCAGTGCCGGACTGAACCAGAATTTGATTTTTTGTAAACTGAACGGATTCTTCCGCCATATCCACATCACGAATTCTTGATTCAGCTGCCTGAACGTTTTCATATGCCGTCATCAAACCTTTCGCTGCATGCTCCAGACGGTTGTAATAGGCGCCGAGATCCGCTCTCTGCTTGGCAATTCTGTCAAGAGAGGCATCCACGATACCTATTGCGTCATTCGCGAACTCCGGGGTTGAAATCGTAAGTATGCTTCCATCTTCACGTTTCATATTTAATGCACGGGTAGTCATAGTTTGGATGTACACCCGCTCTCTCTGATGCTGATTGGGACCCATATGGAACCACATGGATGCAATACGGGAACCACGGGCAAACTCTCCTCTCAGAATAGGCATTCTGTTGAATTCAGCCTGAGATGAAATTCGATCCACTTCATCGATTAACTGAGAGACTTCCACCTGAACCATCTGACGGTCAATTGCAGAATAAATTCCGTTTGACGACTGAATGGCAAGGACACGAATTCTCTGAAGAATGTTTGCTACCTGAGAAAGATAACCTTCCGCGGTCTGAACCATGGACATTCCGTCTTCAGTATTGCGCTCCGCCTGTCGAAGCCCCTGGATCTGTGTACGCATCCTTTCAGATACGGCAAGTCCGGAAGCATCATCGCCAGCGCGGTTGATACGCATACCGGATGACATTTTTTCCATGTTTTTGTCAATGTTCCAGTGCTGAAACTTCAGCACACGGTGCGAATTAATCGCAGACATGTTGTGATTGATGATCATAAAGTTTCCTCCGTGAAACTGCATGAGTCCGAAAGAGCCTCCATGCTCTTTCTGTTCCGGAAATGCCCAAAAAATCTCACCAAAGATGAGAGTTTTACGCAGAGAAAGCTTTTGCTTTCTTTACACTTTCTGGATATTCCTGTGGACTACACTTTAGATTTCGGGGAATTAAAAGATGGAAATTAGATATAGGGAACTTTTTTTTTCTGAAGCGCAGTTTTTTTCTTCAGGTTTTTTAAAATTTTTCCGTAAAGGGGAAAAAAATTATTCTAAAACACTAAAGCTTCAGAGTAAACCGCGAAAACTTTCCATTGGATCGATGATTTGCGTGATCTGGATGCCGAAATATTCATCAACAATGACCAGCCTTCCTCTTCCGAAGAGCCTGTCATTGACAAGGATATCAACCTCATCACCGATGGTTTTATCGAGTTCTACCACAGACCCTTCACCAAGAAGCATGACATCTTTAATCAGCATTTTTGTTCGACCCAGTTCCACTGTAAAACGCACAAAGACATCAAGGAGTAAATCAATGTTTTCTTTTTGACTGCCTGATTTTACCGCCGTTGCTTTGTCGCTATCAGCAAATGAATCTGCTGAAGATGCAGTATCCACCATACCGGAAAGAGCATCCAGGGCATCCTGATCAATCGATCCGCCCCCAGACCCTGCTTGAGAATCATCATCAGATAAAAGTGAATCGAGATTCAGTTCGTCATCCTGACCTGCCGGAGCTGCAGAATCTTCACCTAGATTCAGTAACTCGTCTATATCATCCTGTGAAAGAGAATCATCATCTGCCATACGCTTATATTATCGACGGCCTTCCAAAAAGCCGATACTATGAAATATGAATTTTGCAGGAACTTTTTCAGGGAAACATTTCAAGTCCCGTTTTTTTTATGCTATGCTTCAACTGAGAAACTTTCAGATGAAGTCCCGGCTTCAGCTGTCGCAAAATATACCTGTGAACAGCTTAAAAATCAGGCGTTATATTGAAAAACCTTCTTCCCATTTTATATTCTGGAGAATCTTTCCTTTTCCCTGCAAGATAAGCCTTAAACCTGAAGTTACAGAAAGAGCTCCTGGATTGAGCAGGATTGATTTTCAGGTATTTTTCAGTCTTCCTTTTGCACCCTTATGGTTCCTGATCCATAATCGATTTTTGAAAACAAGAATCAATTACTTTATACAAAAAATATATTTTTTTTCTATATCAGGAAAACTGCCTGAAGATCTTCCTGAGGCCTTTTTCAGGCAGAATTCCTGGTTCCGCTGCATTCTCAATTTCATATTCAAAAGCCATTTCAATGTATGCTCGGGCCCGGATTCCAATCTTGTTCAGTATTCCGACACGATGATCCTGCCAATTCATATGAAGAAAGAAGAAGTTCTTGAAATTCTTCCCGCTCCTTTCCGGCTACCCGATGAAGAAAAAAATGAATTTGAAATCTTCATGAAGATATCATCTTTCAGGAAAATCCAAACAACATTGCTCTCAAAAAAAATATCTTCGTTTCTTCCTGATACAGGACTGGTTGAAATCTTTATGCCGGCAGTTCTTACAACAGATCAGGATTTTTATCAGGGCTATTTCCGCTTCCCGGTATCGGAAGAAAGACTCTTTCCAGGAAGAATTCGAAAAAAGATTTCCATCCATAACCGCTGGATACAGCTATGCATCTTAAACCGAAAACAAAAGCTCAGGCTGAATCTTAAAACAGAGCCGCTTCGGCCTTTTTCCAGCGGCGACAATCTGCCGGATTTCATGAAAGAAAATGCAGTCATCTTTGAATACAACAAAGAAAATCTGAATCTCCTGATTCAGGGGAGAAAGCAGAAAATCCCTGTAAATAAAATCCATCATGTTTCAATCCACAGTTTGCATCCATCGGCAAAACTTTCTGGATTTATTTCCGGGCTTTTGAATTTAAATTACGGTCATGAAAATACAGAAGGATATTACATAGAAAATATTTATGATCATACGATTCTGGAAAAAGTAATCCCGCTTACAGCTTCCCATTACAGGCCAAGAAAAAAGAGATTTAAAGACAGGAAAAAACGATCTGAACTGCAGCTCTCATCATGAATCAGAATCCAGATCTTCAAGAAAATTTAAAAATTTCATGACTGCTTTTCCTCTGTGGCTGACAGACGATTTTCCTGATGGAGTCAGTTCAGCAAAACTTTTCCCCGCTTCGCTGGAAAAAAATACAGGATCATAACCGAAACCGTCTTCTCCACGGTCTGCCTCAAGAATTCGTCCCTCAGCCCTGCCGTCAAAATAATAATAATTTATGCCGTCAAACGTCAGACAGAGTATACAGACAAACCGAGCAGTACGTTTTGATTCAGGAATGCCTGACATTTTTTTTAGAAGGTATTTCCTTCTGCCTGCATCATCCAGTCCGGGACCTCCATAGCGTGCTGTATAAACGCCCGGTTCGCCGTTCAAAGCGTCTACCTGAAGGCCTGAATCATCAGAAAGAACGGGTCTTTTTAAAATATGCGAAGCACATTCAGCCTTAATTCTGGCATTCCCTTCAAAACTGTCAGCATTTTCATCAGGCTCTTCAAAAGATGGAAAATCATGATAGGTAAATACCGATATTCCGCTTCCGGAAAGAAATTCGCGAAATTCCCTGACCTTCCCCTGATTGCCCGTTGCAAGAACAAGGCCTTTTTCCGCTAACTTAGATCTTACAGACATGATTATGGCATCAACTGACAGATCAGAAAAAATTCAAAGAAATTTTCTAATCGATATAGATGTATGAATGCCGTCTTTCTCCGGCAGAGGAAGACGATGCTAACGGGAACTTTCTTTGGATATTAATGCGACAGAATCTGTCTTAAGATTTTCTCCCTGGTTCAGACAGAATCATTTTCCCGCATTAAAAGAGACACAATCATAATGAATTCTGCGCCATAATTTCTTAAAATTCTTGCTGTTTCATTTCCGGTTGCTCCTGTGGTAAAAACATCTTCAATCACAACATACTTTCTGGAAGGGAGCAGATTTTCCGTGGAATATCCGTCTCTGATCTCAAGAAATCTGTTCCGATAGGACCTTCCGCTCTGTTTGTGACGCAGGATTTTTTTTAAAGCCCCTCCTTTTCTTAAGCCGGAATTTTCTGAAAGGAAATTGCAGATATCCCTGCAGGGCTGATATGCCCTTACATCATATCCTGACTTTCCCGAATCCAGGTAAAGCATCAGGCAGTCTTCAGGAATTACAGGCAGTATTTCTTTTAAATAAAAATTGAAAAACCTGCTCAGGCCTCTGTCGTTTTCAAACTTCCATACATGAAGGAATTCCATCCAGTGCTTACTGAGATTAAAGAGACTGTAATGCTTATTAAAAAAAATATTTCTTCCCGAACAAAATCCGCAAGCGCCCCTGATTAAACGATTAAAACAAACTTCACATCTTAAAGAAGGAGCAAGCCGTTCTTTTTCCAGATGCTTAATGCATACACTGCAGACAATTTCCTTTTCCGGCTGTTCTTTTTTACATACAGGACACAGGCGGGGTGAATAAAATGACTTGAGCATATAACCATAAATGTTTTTATTATTGAAAATGTTGCACTCAATCTATTTTTTTTTGAAGAATCATTCTCCATTATTCACTGCAGGAGTTTTATTCTGTATTTTTTTTTTAACACCAGGGCTGGTGTCGCAGACCGTACAGGATAAGCTGATTGATGATTTTTCCAGTCTGAACGGCTGGCATTTAAAACACAGCTGGAAATTCAGAGGAAATCTTTTGATTTCAGATTATGAACTGCCGGTCCGGCCCGAATCAGGCAGTTATCTTCAAATACAGTTTTCAGGCGTCAGGGGAAGCGGTTTTCGTCTTCGCAGAAAGGAAACTCTGCATCTCCTGGACTGCACTCATGAATTGAGCATTGAAGTTTTCGGTTTCGGAGATATCTTTGAAATCCATGCTGATTTGCGTGATGTGAGGAACCGGTTTATCCGGGTACCGGCAGGGATTCAAAAACACAGAGGATGGAAAAAAATCAGCATACCGATAAAAGGAATCCGATCGCGAAGGATTCGCCTGAATGATTCTGCTGAAGGCATAAAACTTGAAGGATTTTATATAAAAGCGCTAAACACTAACGGAAAAGCAAGACTTCTGCTCGATGAGATCCGCTCTAAAAGGACTTCCTGTCTATTAAAAACAGATAAAATTCCCTGAATTATAATGAATCAATCAGCTTTTTCCTTTTCGCTTCATATTCATCGTCGGTAATCAGACCTTCCTCTTTTGCTTTTTTCAGATCTTTAAGCTTTTCAGATAGACTCATCGTATTCCCTTCGCTCTCAATGTCAGCCTCTTCTGGTTTATATCTGAGGGATTTGAAATTTCCCTCGGGAATTACAGCCCAGGTCTGATGATACCTGCCGTTAATGAATTTTTTCTGGAAGTATTCAGCGTCGACAAGAGAAAGATCATAAAAAGAACGCCTTAAACTCACAGGATAGACTTCTTTCCAGGATTCATCATAACTGAAATAATCATTGTCAGGTATTTCGGTACGAATTTCTCCGAATACAACATTGAGGCCGTCTTCGTCCAGCCAGATCACAGCGCTGACACGTTCCATGCGGCTGAGAACAGATTGATCCGGATCAAACCTTGATACGATGACCAGTCTGTACTGATCGCCGAGATTTGAAAGCTGATGGCTGATATAAGGAGCCATGTATTTAAGCTCTTCTTCATAAAAAACTCTTCTCTTAAGATTACCCCAGAAAGAATTTCTGATAAATTCAAAGTTCCCCAGAAAATCAATAATTTGTTCCGGAGTTAAAAGAGGGAATACTTTTGGAGGAGAAATCTGTTCTTTTAATGATTTTTTCGAAGGAAAATCATCAGCTTTTATCCTGTAAATTGCCAGATTTTCATATTCATTCAGGTATTCCAGACGGTTGAATTTTGATCTGCAGGAAAGAGTCAGGGTAAAAGAGATCAGGATTAATAAAACAGGAAGATATCTTTTCATTAATTTATTTATCGGCTTTCTGATCCTACTGCTGGATAGCTAAAGCTGTACAGACTGTGAACCGTTCCCTGCTGCTGAGCGCTGAGACTCCTTTTCTCAAATCGAAGTTTACCCGAATAAAGAGCTTCATGAATTTCTGAAATACTTTTTAGGCCCATATCCTGAAAACTCTGCTTCAATCCCTGCATTAAATAAGGGACATAACTTTTCATGGATCCTTTATCGACAACAGATCCGGAAACACCCTGTGCGACCTTGATTTCCTGATCATCTGAAAAATATCGTTTATCACCGCCTGCTTCCATCGCTTCAAGAGAAGCCATGCCTCTATATTTTTTTAAACGAATTCCATTTTCATAGTAATACTCGCCCGGTGCTTCATGAGTTCCGGCAAACATGGAGCCCATCATGGTAGAAGAAGCTCCGATCGTAAGAGCATTGGAAATATCACCGATGCTTCCGATACCGCCGTCTGCAATCACCGGGATATTGTGTTTCTTTGCAGCTTTTGCAGTATAATACACTGCTGTTGCCTGAGCGCGTCCCACTGCCATAACGTCCTGGGTAATGCAGATTGAACCGGGACCCATTCCAATTCGCAGAGCATCAGCCCCTGCTTTAATTAAATTTTCCGCCTGATCGGAGGTAACAATATTGCCTGCAATAATCTGTACATCC
>JAOUOA010000384.1 GCA_029880625.1 Spirochaetia bacterium | reverse complement strand
CAACAATTCCAACAGAAAAGAATAAGAAATTCTTTCAGGTTATATTCATATACTGAAACAATTTTCAGATATCATTAAAACCATAACAGAAGGACAATACGGTTCTTGCAGCACTAACCCATTTATATGATTCCTCCAGCAGGATGATCATGAATCTTTTTTAAACTAAGCGCCGACAAATTTTCCATCTTCGACAGCAGTTCATGCAGCAATTCAGTCTGTTGTACGGAAAATCCTGGATGCATTGGTACCGTTACCCGTGCTCACAAACAGAAGATCATCGGCGCCTGACGTAAAAGTTGCAGAGGAAAAGATCCTGGTATTGGCTGCAGGATCGCCCAGTCCAAATGATGATACCAGACTGAAGGAAGATTCAGGCGGAGCTGTTCCGCTCTGAACGGCGGCCATATTCACGCGCCAGATATTCAATCCGTACGTTTTATTTTCAAGACCGATATAAAGATAATTGCCGTTTACCTCAAGCAGGCTGAAATGGGTATTTTCTGTATCGCACTTGTTAGGAGTACCGCAAACGTCATTTCCGCTCATATTGGTTCTTCCGTTGGCAGATGGATTTTCCGCAACCAGCACCCAGTCACCGGAGCCGGAAGGAGAGGCGGTGCTTCCTTTGGGCAGCATCCAGAGCTGGGGAACTTCGCTTCCGGCCGGACAGACCTGCTGATTGGTTGAAGTAATATTCAGAATTGTTTCCACAGCGCAGGCATTGCGGATCATGTAAAGATCGCCGTTTTGCGCTTTTTTCATAGCCGGAATTGCTCTCAGAGACGGAGCATAGGTAAAAGAAGGTTCAAGACAGTCCCATTCATCTCCGTTGCTCTGACAGATTCCATTATCGCCGTAATTTCCGGGAACCGGTATGGACATATAGCGAAGCCATTTCAGACTGGAAGGGGTTACATCTTCAAAATGGGTCCCGTCTGCAGGAGGATTGGCAGCTGTGGAATAGGCAAGCTTGCTTCTTGCAACGCCGCCGTCATTTGCCTGACTCAAAAGTGTTCTCGACTCAATATCGTTATCCGAACCGCCCGATGCCACGTAAAACTGCGATGCATTTCCCCCCGGACCGTCATTGTCATATTCATACATGACGTCAATTCCCATCAGCTGACCGTTCTGAAAATTATTGGGATCGCCGCTCATGCCGATATGAACCAGAAATTTTCCGTTGATATCCACCGGTAAATTTTTATAGGTATCGCCGTTTGCGCAGCCGGATGGATTCACGCATACCCTGCTTAAAAGTACAGACTGCCCGCCTGCATCCAGATTGCAGACATAAAGCTGATCTTTAAACAATCCAATCGAAGATGCGCTGGGACTTGCGCCAGAATTAAAAAATCCTGAAATTTCTTCATAGCCCAGGCGAAAGCTGGTGGCACTCCCTCCTCCGTCCTGAGTCATCCATACAGAATTGTATGCTCCTTTGGAAGGCTGGACGTATCCTGTTGTAAAAAGGGCCTGGCTGCCTCCGGCAGAAGAACATGCCGTTCCCGACAGGGTATGATCTGCCGCTCCCAGGCATCCCGGAAGAAAAAAATCAGCTCCCCAGAGAGGCCAGCCGCTTGCATTGGGAAGCAGATAAAAACTCTGATCGCCTGCCGTTACATTATCGCCGTCAAGAGTTGTCGTTGCTGTTGCGGAAAGATCATGTTTGAAACGGAATACAGCTCCCTGTGCATCATTGGGCCCTGCGTAAACTCTGTCGTCATAGGTAAAAAGCTTTAAGTCGGAAACTCCGTCGCTGAAAGGATTGGTGTAAACAGGACCTTCGTCAAACGTTCCTGCAGCAAGAACCGTAAACGAACCGAAATTATCAATGCCGTTTTCTATAATGGATACAAAATTAGCATCATTAACGCCTGTAACGGTAAAATTGTAGGATGCATCTGCAAAAGGTGCGGACAGATAAATCAATACTTCACTGGTTCCCGTTAAAACAGCGCTGTCGATAAAGGTTCCCGGAGGGTTGGCATCGATCTGATAATTCAAGACATTTTCAACATTTGTTTCATTCATCGGCTCTGAATACGTAATTCGGATTCTGCTATTGCTTTCGACGGTAATGGCTGTAATATACGGCGTCTGAAATTCTACTGAAATAGATTTTCTGTTATCCGTATTGTTTTCCTGAATGGGAATGGAATTTAAATCAGTTACGGAATATACCGTTACCGTATGAACTCCGTCCGCCATGCCGGAAGAGAGGGTAAGGGTAACCTTTGTCGGGTCGGCCTCTCTTACTGCAGAAGCCGCTGAAATTCCATGAGAAAACTGATAGTTGCCTGTTGTTTCAGCGCCGGTCTGTTCCACTGCCTCAGAAAAAGTGAGAAGCACTTCCGTTGCACTGATGACAGCAGCGCTGTTCAGAACAGGAGGATAGTCCATTACAAAAGATTTCTTATTGTCGATTCCATTTTCTACAATGGAATTGGCATAAATATCGAGAATACCGTAAACAGTCACGTCATGAGAAGTTTCGCTCATGGCGGACGAAGTTGTAAGCAGTACATCTGTTCCGTTTGGCTGAAGAACTGCCGATGCGATACCCGCCCCCGGTGCCGAGGCATCCAGCTGATAGGAAGAAACTGTCTGGGCCTGTGAAATGGCAATCGATTCAGAAAAGCTTAACAGTATGGTTTGCGGCGAAAGGACTGAAATGGTGTTCAGAACAGGGGTCACGGTATCCACAAAAACAGTTTTTACATCGTCGATGCCGTTGTTTGCGATACTGTTTCCATAGAGATCTTCCATGTTCAGAACTTTAATCGTGCGCAATCCCTGGGCAAGGGGTCCGGAAAGAGTCAAGACAACAACTTTGGGATCGACATCCAGAACGGCGCTGGCAATATTTGCTCCGGCTCCATTCGTATCAATTTCGTAATTCAGAACATTCACAGCCATCGAGGGGCTGACCGCTTCCTGAAAAGTAAGACGGAGAGATGTTCCGCTGGTATGAGTTACGGAATTAAAGACCGGTCCCTGGGTATCCACCCAGAAAGTTTTTACATTGTCCGTTCCGTTATTCAGAATTGTATTTCCTGCTGTATCCTGAACATTCAGCACGGTAAGCGAATTTGTGCCCTGGGAAAATCTTCCCTGAACTGTCATGGTCACAATTACATCGGTTGTAATGGTATCGCGCACTGCAGACTGGACGTCTGTGCCTGCGCCCGTGCTGTTGACATTATAATTGGTCAGGGTCTGGGCCGTTGCCAGATCCACGGTTTCAGAGAAACGTACGCGGATGATACGGTCTGATGAGGCGGTTACGCTTGTAATGGAAGGGGGAGTTGTATCTGCTCCGGAAATGGTAAACGATGCCTGATTGTCCACGTTGTCCATTACGATGGGATTTAAATACAGATCTGTAATATTCTGTACCGTAACCGTATGGGAGCCGTCAGCAAGCGCTGCAGATGCAGTTAAAATGACATCGGTTCCGTTTACATCAAGAACTGCGCTTGAGATATTCGTCCCGTAAGGATCGCTGTTAAATTTATAGTTGGCTGTATTTTGGGCAGCTGTGGCATCCAGGGTTTCTGAAAATACCAGACGGATATTGGTGGAACTCTGCGGCGCTGCAAAACTCAGAACAGGGCCCAAAGCATCCACTGAAAATGTTTTATAGTTATCTGTACCGTTATTTAAGATTATGTTACTGACAGCATCGGTAATATTTACAACAGTAAGATTGTGCGAGCCGTTAGAAA
>JAOUOA010000383.1 GCA_029880625.1 Spirochaetia bacterium | reverse complement strand
AGGATTGAGCGCATGGCGAAGATTGCGTTCCGCATATAGAACGTTGAACTGATATTTTATTATTATGAAAATTAGAATTTACGAAAGAAAAGATGAAAAACAAGTAATTTCCCTGTGGAAATCATGTAATCTCATTGTGCCTTTGAATAACCCGGTTTCTGATATTGAACGGAAACTAAAGATCGATCCCGATCTTTTTTTAATTGGTGAAATCAACGGAAAAATTATTGCGACTGTTATGGGGGGATATGAAGGACACCGAGGCTGGATTAACTATCTGGCTGTTCACCCTGATCATAGACGATTGGGCTTTGGGATAAAAATAATGAAGGAAATTGAAAATAAATTGAAAGAAAAAGATTGTCCTAAGATTAATTTGCAGGTCAGAGCCGCAAATAAAGATGTTATTGCTTTTTATAACAAACTTGGGTTTTCCGATGACAATGTAATTGGATTGGGGAAAAGATTAATTTACGATAATAATTTCGATTTATAGAATTTTCTTATCAATAAATATTTCAATGTGGATAATCAAAACTAAAGTTTGTATAATTAATCTCGCTATTTTCCGGGTAAGCGCGAAATTTTAAGGGATATACAGGCATAGAATAGCGCTTATTATTTCCGATTATATTTTTCTTCGTTACAGGAGATTGCCCTGAATTCTTTTGTATTGCCTGAAGACGAGAAAATATCAAGGCTCCCTCACAAGAAAGTAATCAACCTTCAAGAGAAATATTTTATCGAAGCTGCTGACAGTGCATCAAGACTTCGATGGAACTGTAAGCAGCAAGAGTTTTGAAAAAATCTCCCAGATGAATGTAAATCCCTTTTGGAATTTCCTTCCCATTAAATTTATTCTTTATGAAATAATCCTGTTATCACTGCCGCACCTATCGATTGAATAAAAGCAATAATAAATGACGCCATAAAAATATGTCCCGGATATTTTTGCCAGGCCATCATTGACAGGTTTGCCGGAATTAAGATCAGGAATACCATAACTCCGAGTTTAAGCGAAGTCATTATATTGAATCCAAGAGCAGGTGTAATTGCCGCCTGTACCCAGGAAATACCGATACATAGAAGAAGGTTGGCTATGAGTAAAAATGGCATAAATGGAAAAGAAGGATCTTTGTTTATAATTCCCTGATTTCCCAGTTCAGCATAGTCCTCACCGATTATTATGCCATGTCCTATGAAGTCAGCGGCGATCCAAAAAATACCTGCCGCAATACCCGCCAAGATAATCGTTTTTGTCTTCATATTCCCTCTATTTAATTTATAATAATGTTCTATCAAGAATGGATTATTTACGGCTACAATATCAAAATTCCAGATAATATGTCAAATACAAATATAAATATTTACCTATTTGCGAGTTAAAAAATCTGATGAAAAATCTCCTGATCCAGAAATTCTCCTATTCAGATAGTAGAAATAATAAAAAGTAATCTCGCATAATTTTCGGCTAAACGCGACGGGCGGGGGAAAATCTTCCATGGAATAATTGTGTTATTTTACTTGATATTATTATAAGTATTGGAGAGTATTACCTTTGGATCTATGAAATTTCATATTTCCCATGCAGGCGCAAAATCCTAAGTGGCACTTGAACAGTATAAAAGGATTTTTAAAGATATAATTAGCATTAAGAATGCATACATGATTCCGAACAGGGATAAAACGTAATATTAATTGTATGTATTCATTTAATATTTGTTATGCGAAACTTTATAAATTTATTTTCATATTATTTTTATATATAGTCTTTATTTTAATTTATATATAATGATTTTTTTTTAAAGTAGAAAGTATGAATAAATTTCTAATTTTAACAATTGCAATAGTTTTATTATATTGCCCACAAAAGCAAACTAACAAGACTGATCATGCGTAAGCGCTCCTGTAACCGCCTCTGCGCCTGTATAACTTCCGCGCCGATTTTACTCCTGATGGAGGAAATCATGCAAACAAAAATCGATTGGCAGCATCATATTAATCAGCATAAAATTTCAGGTCTCAATAAAGCAGAATACTGCAGGCAGAACGGACTCAGTAAATATTCATTCTACGAAAAGTCAAGAACACCAAATTCAAAATTAGTAGAACTTCCAATTTTTCCCGGGCTTGCAGGATTCAAACAGGTTCCTGCATTTGAATTTCATTTTCAAATTCCGTTTTCCTTCCGGTTCAGATTCAATCTTGCATTTGGAAAGGACAGATCTTGATATCGCCGAATCAGAGTTTCCGGGTCTACATACGGCCCGGAATTACAGACATGAGAAAATCCATAAACGGACTTTCAGGGATCGTTCAGAATGAAATCAAACTGAGTCCATATGATCCGTCTCTGTTCGGATTTTCCAACAGAAAAAAGAATCAGGTGAAAATTCTCTACTGGGATAGAAATGGATTCTGTCTATGGCAGAAACGTCTGGAGCGGGATAGATTTCCATGGCCGCAGAATGAATTACAGGTTATGGAAATCACACAGGAGCAATTGAGCTGGCTTCTGAACGGAATTGATTTTCGAAAAGCCCATGAAACTCTGCGATATACAAAAATTGGATAAATGCTTGCAATTTTTTCCAGGCGAAATATTCTTTTCATGTGTCCATTGATTTGAAAAATCTTCCTGATGATATTGAAGAACTCAAACGAATTATTGAAACTCAAAATGTCGCATTCGAAATGCAGAGTGTTGCACTGAAAGAGAAAGAGGAGAAATTAGAAGAACAAAATACTTCTCTTCGCAATGAAAAATTTAAGGTAAAAGTTCTTCAGGAAAAGGTAGATTTGCTCACCTCACGCCTTTTTTCAAAAAAGTCTGAAAAGCTTGGTCCCATCGAAGAAATTCAATCCATATTATTTAACGAAATAGAATCCCTGTATGACAGTGAGCCGGAACTTGCCCTTGATGAAGAAACCGTCACAATTGAAACTCATACAAGAGAAGGACCGGTTCCTGTATTTCTGTACCGTCCCGACAGGAGTGCAAAATTTCTCGAAGACATGCTGGATGGATTTACCGGTTCTGTTATAACAGACGGCTATGCATCGTATAATTTTTTGAATTCGAAAAAGAATATCATTCATGCGGGCTGCAACACCCATGCGCGAAGAAAATTTGTTGAGGCTGATAAAGTATCTAAAAATAATCCTGATACGCTGAAAATCCTGAATCTTTACTCGAAGATTTATAAAATCGAATCGGACTGGAAAAAGTTATCACATGATCTTTCCGAACTCAAAAAAATGAGACAGGAAAAGTCAAAGCCGCTCATGGATGAACTGAAATTACATCTGGACAAGCTTTCCGCTTCCGTGAATCCGTCGGGAAATCTCGGGAAAGCTGTTTCATATACTCGTGATGAATGGTGTAAACTTACGAATTTTCTTGATCATCCTGAAATACCGATTGATAACAATGCAGTTGAAAATGGTATTCGTCGTTTTGTCATCGGACGTAAAAACTGGCTTTTTGCTGATACTCCGAGCGGGGCCCATGCAAGTGCTCTTTTTTTTATACGCTGATTGAAGGAGCAAAAGCCGTTGATCTTGATCCGTCTATTTATATGAGTTATCTACTTTATAATGCGCCGAGAGCGATCAGTGAAAGCGACTGGCGCGCATTATTGCCGATCAGCTTAAAAGGCAAGGATTTAACGCTTCCCGGATAGAGGCGGTTACAAGAGCGCTTACCCTAATTCTCAGGAAAATTGTCGCCTTTTATGAGGTGAC
>JAOUOA010000382.1 GCA_029880625.1 Spirochaetia bacterium | reverse complement strand
TACCACAGATCCGGATTATACAGCTTACAATCCTCCCGATGTTGTGTCATACAATCTGGATAATGAAGCAGTCATAGCGCCGGTATCGGCTCTTGTTTCTGTAAATTCAATTGTTACTACGGAAGAACAGAGCAATCCATCGTCATCATTTACTGTGGTTCTGGATACAGCTCCTGCAGCCGGCGCTACAGTGAGCATTCCGGTTTCCAGTTCCAATACGGTTGAAGGGGGTCGCGTCGGTCAAACAGACGGCGCATGGGTAGCATCGTTCAATCTTGTTTTTGATGATGTCTGTCCGGGGCCAAACTGCTGGAATACGCCGCAAACTGTTTTTGTTAAAGGCGTGGATGACGGTGTGGTCGATGCTTCCTCTTTTTTTGCATATTCAATTGTTCTTGGCGCTGCAGTGAGCGGAGATTCGCGTTTTTCAGGCTATAATGCGCCCGATGTTTCCGCTTACAATATTGATAATGATTCGCCGGGAGCAGCCGGGATTACGGTTGTCCCTTCCACAGGCCTGTTTACAACTGAATCCGGCGGCGCCGATCAGTTTGGAGTTGTTCTGAATAAAGCTCCTGCCGCAGGCACTTCTGTAACGATTAATCTATCAAGCAGTAATACAGCTGAAGGAACGGTTTCGCTTGCAGCGCTTTCCTTTGATGACGCATGTCCGGGCGCAAACTGCTGGTACACTCCCAAGATTGTAACAGTAACCGGAGTCGATGATGTCTCTCCCTCTATCGATATTGATACTCCCTATACTGTTGATCTGGATGCATCTGCTTCTTCCGATTCTGCTTACGCCGCTCTTACGCCTGCAGGAAGTCCCATTCAAATTAACTTATTCAATAAAGATAACGATGCAGCCGGAATCAGCCTTTCCACAGCATCAGTTGGGACTGTAGAGCTTGGAGCACCGCAGGTTTTTACAGCGGTTCTGGATACTGCTCCCCAGGCAGGAACTGCTGTTTTTATCAATGTAACAGGAACCGATGGTACGGAAGGGACGGTTTCTCCGGCGGCGCTTTCGTTTGATAATATCTGCCCTGGACCAAACTGCTGGAGTACGCCTCAGGCTGTAACCGTGACTCCGGTTGATGATACGGCAATTGACGGATCAATAAATTATGATGTGATTCTTGCTGTGGATACTGGTTTAACGACAGACGCTGCCTATGATCTTCTGCCAAATTCAAAAATAACAGTTACAAATTCTGATAATGAAGGGGCTCCGGGCTTTACATTTTCTGCAGTGAGCGGGTTGTCTGTATCTGAAACCGGCACAACGGCATCCTTTACAATCACTCTGAATACAGAGCCGCTTTCGCCGGTCATGATTGCTTTATCTTCCAGTGATACAGGCGAAGCGGTAATATCGCCGTCTTTTCTGACCTTTGACAGCACAAACTGGAACAATGCAGCTTCGCATACCGTTACTGTGACGGGTGTGGATGATCCTGCCGCTGACGGTAATACTGCCTGGACTGTATTTACTTCTGCCGCAGTCAGCGGTGATGTTTCCTATAGCGGAATTGATCCCTCCGATGTGACGGGGAGTACCGTAGATAATGATTTACCGGGCATAACCTGGTTTGATACTGCAGGGAAAAGCGTTTCTGAAGCGGGAGCGATTGATAATTTTTCACTGGTATTAAACACAGAGCCTACAGGAACGGTTATTATAAACTTTTCAGTTCCTGCGACAACGCCGCTTCATCAAAGAATCTATACGCCCGCATCGGGGTGGACAACTTCTTTGAGTATAACTTTTGATCAGACGAACTGGTTTGTGCCACAGACGATTATCATCGGCTCCGTACAGGACTCATCAATGGAACGGGCAAATCCTTCCGCATCGGATCCTGTCTTTAACGTTTCCTATGGTTCTCCAACTGGAACGGATACATCCGGCTATACATCAATTGTCGCGGGTTCGATTCCGGTAACCAATATTGAAGATGAAAAATTTATTTTTGTTACAAAAGATGCTCTTGTAACGACAGGCACTCACAACGGTTCTTTTGATACGGATCCTGCTTTGAATGGCGGATACTGGGGCGCCGTAAATAATGACGCAAACGGTCTTGCAGAAATTGATAACTACTGCATGTTGAATGCCCCTCCCGCTCCTGCAGGAGGTTATAAAGCTCTTGTAAACGGAACGGTTGGAAGAAGATCCTCTTCCAATCCCAATGCAGGCGACGGCCAGACCGGATGGATTCTAGGAAAAGACAGAACGTATTACAGATCTTCGGATAATGCATTTATCATGACGACAAATATAAATTCACTATTTATTTTTGGAACGCTTGCTGCCACATTCTCAGCGGCCAACCATAAGTATGTCTGGAGCGGCATCAACAGTGACTGGACCTATTCAGGAAATTCATGCAATACCTGGAGTTCAGGCGGTGCCCCTCAGGGCGACACGTCTTTTTCAGGCGGAAAGTCTCTCAATGACGGAACCGGTGTTTATACATGCGGCGCTGCGAATACGTTTCCGGCAGAAGTGATTTGCGTTGAGCAATAAAAGAGGACTTCTCCAAATGTTAAAGAGGATGAGTTTCCATTTATAATGTAAGATATCTGCCAGGAAACATCTGCAGAGGAGCGCTAGCAATTCCTGAAGCGGAAGTTGAAGACGGGACGCATAAACATACAAACACTCCTGTGAATGTGAAGTCCCTTAACAAGAATGGTTTTTTCGGGAGAAATGAATCGTGCTTTGGATTAATCAAACCAGGAAACAGAAATCATTCGTAAGGGCTGCTTGGGAGAACTGTCTCTTTAATCAAAAAAAATACAATTTTATACTATTTTAAAAAGGCTGCATTGAATGTTGCATTTTCAAATTTGAATTTATGATAGAAGAGGATTCATAAAAGAGATTTGCAGGTTCAAATTGATCAAAGCGGAAATCTTTTTTTATATGCGGATTCTTTGATGATTTTCTGTGTCTGATAAACGATTTCGGGCTTAATCCTGAAAATAAGAATCCCATTTTGAAGGATAGGGGCATTCAATGATCAGAGGAATTTTTTTTACGGGATGTTCAAAAGTCAGTTTCGATGCATGAAGAAAAATGCATGGTTCTTCGTCGGTTTTGCAGCCGGAACCGTACAGAGTATCGCCGAGAACGGGGGAGCCTCTTTTGGATAATTGAAAACGGATCTGGTGAAATCTTCCTGTAAAAAGCTCAATTTCAAGAAGACTGACATCCGATCCGGAAATCTTTCCGCGGCGCAGCGTCCTGTAGAAAAGTTCGCTTTTCAGACCGTCTGCAGATTCATAAGCAGTTTTTTTTTCCGGATCTTTTTTTAAAAAATCTATTAAGGTTGATTCTTCCGGCTGTAGAAAACCTTCTGAAACTGCAGTGTAGTATTTTTTGATTTTTCTTCCTTTGAAAATTTCAGCCATTCGTCCTGCTGATTTTGAAGTTTTTGCAAATACTGTAATTCCTGAAACATATCTGTCCAGTCTGTGGATCAGTCCCAGATAGACGTTTCCCGGTTTATTGTATTTGATTCTGATGTAATCTCTGCACAGGCTGAAAAGATCCAGTTTTCCCGGAGAACCAGGCTGCGAAAGAATTCCGCATTCTTTTTTTACAATTAAGAGATGGTTGTCTTCATAAAGAATATTTTTTTCTATTGGTTCGAATGAGTGCATGTCGTCATCCAATCATAATAATTGATTTTTTATTTCTATGATTTTATTCATTCCTGAATGTAATGATTGCCTGAAT
>JAOUOA010000381.1 GCA_029880625.1 Spirochaetia bacterium | reverse complement strand
CCAGCCACCATTTTTTTTTAAGAAGACGGCCGCTCTCCTCCAGACTTCGGTACAGCGGCGTTCCTGGAAATGGAACAAGATGAGCAAAGGCGGCGATATAGATCTTTTCTTTTACTGCAAAGGATACGGTTTGTTTCATCATTTCCTCTGTATCGCCTCCATATCCAAAAATAAAAGTACCATAGACAAGAAGTCCTGCATTACGAATCCGCGCAAGGGCCTGCGTAAAATCTGACTTCCGATTAACTTCTTTATTCATGGAATGCAGATTTTCCGAATCCAGAGATTCAAAACCAATCAGAAGACCGATGCAGCCGCTTTGCTTCATGAGGGAAAGAAGCGAAGGATCATCAGCAGCATTTACGCTGGCCTGACTGATCCAGGAAATCTTTAACGGAATCAGTTCGCAAAACAGCTCCTTTGCGCTTTTGATATTGCCGATAATATTATCGTCTATAAAAAAAATCGTTTGATCGGGTATCGCTTTAATTTCATTGATGATATCCCGGGTGTTTCGCCTTCTATAAGAAGATCCGTAAAACGAAGAAATTGAGCAGAAACTGCAGTGAAAGCCGCATCCTCTTCCGCTTTCCACCATGGCGATCTTGAAATACCGCTTGTCCTGAAAAATGCTTCGATCAGGAAGAGGCGCCTGGAGATGTTTTGGAGATTGAGAAACGTATTTTTTTTTCAGCATTCCTTTTTCTGCATCCGATAAAATTTCATCCCATACACCTTCAGCTTCGCCGACACAGACGGAATCGGCATACTCCAGAACTTCATCAGGACAGGCTGTAGCATGAAAACCGCCAATAATTACGGGAATTCCTTTTTTTTTATATTCTTCAGCAATTTGGTAGCCGCGTCTTGCCGTATAGGTTTCAATAGAAACAGCGACAAGATCTGCAGCTTCTGAATAGTCAATTTCTTCCAGTCTGTCGTCATAAAAGGAGCGCGTCCAGGATTCCGGCGTAAGAGCGGACAGAACGGCGATTCCCAGTGGCTGCATTTGCCAGGAACGGACGTATTTCATTCCCGGATAGCGGCCGATAGACGGGAAAATAAAAATCACATGAGGCATGGAACTTCCCTGTTTTGAATCCGGCCGGATTTCGGCGGAAGGCTGTAAAAAGGATCGCTCCTCAGTCTGGCTGCAAATTTTTTGTATGTCAAATTCCCCACAATATTAATGATACCGTTAAAATCATATGTAGTAATTCTTTTTTTTATATTAGACATACGAAATGTATCCTCATAGATTTTTTTAAATCCGGAAGTCAGCTCCTCCCGGCTCATTTTACGGGGCGTAAAAACCGAATGCATCGTATCGTAATTTTTCCAGTCATAGGATACGATGCGATTCTCAATCTCCAGTTTTTTAAAAAGATCCGTACCGGGATATGGAGTAAGAAGCGAATAACGAGGTATATCAATTTTGCTTTCATTAACCAGATCCAGTGTCTCCTGAAATACGCCTGTGTCTTCAAAGTCAAATCCGAAAATAAAGCATCCCTGAATGGAAATTCGTCTTTCATGCATCTTTTTCATGAATTCTCTGTAATCTTCTGTTTTATTAAAGCCCTTTTTAATTTCCTTGAGAGATTCAGAATGCACGGATTCAAACCCGATCAGAAGATAGCTGCATCCGCTTTTTTCCATTAAATCCAGAAGCTCCGCATCCCGGCCGGCCTGAAAGGTAACCAGACCTCCCCACTTTTTTTTAAGGGGAATCATTGCAGAAAATATCTCTTTCGCATATTCCCTGTCTGATGCAAGATCCACATCATTAAAAACAATCAGCCGGTTATCGATGCTTTTTATATCGTCAATCACTTCTGAGACAGGCCTTTTTAAAAAACTTCGCGAAAGAGCCGGAACGGTGCAGAATCCGCATGCATGACGGCAGCCGCGGGTTGCAAAGACAGTATCCGGCACGTTATAACGAAACGAGGACTGCAGATCTCTACGCGGAAGCGGACTGGAAATTTCAGGACTGCTTTTTTCAGATTCGCTGTAAATACGGGAAACTTCTCCTCTTTTAAAATCGCGGAGAAATTGAGGCCATGTCAATTCCGCCGAACCGGTTATAACGGTATCGGCATGAAGGGACGCTTCTTCCGGAAGAAGCGTCGCATGCACGCCTCCGATTACGACATGGCTTCCCTGGTTTCGGAATTGCCGGGCCAGTTCATAGGCGCGCTCAGAAGTTCCGGTAAGAACGCTGATTCCGACAATGTCGGCATGAATCCCTTCAGGAATTTTCTGTACATTTTCGTCAATGATCCTGATTTGGGCATTGAGTTCTGCAGGGATAAGAGCGGCAAGTACCGTAAGAGTAAGAGGCGCTTCGCGCATGGATCTCTGAAACGATCCAATTTTTAACTTATGGATCCTTGCATCGGGAAGAATCAGGAGAATTCTGAGGGTAGTATTTATTGCGTTAGTTTGATTCATGCTTCTATTTCTCAGAAACGCTCCTCCCCTCTGTAGCCCAGCATCATGCCGTGCTTTTTTTTAAGTTCATCCCTGAAAATGGGATTGTACATAAAGTATGTAACCAAGCTTTTTAAATCCTTCATATGCGTTTTTCTGTCAAGTGATCTTCGGAAAATCTGATACACAGAACTGTGCGTGAGACGCGCCCGGTAGCAGGCCTCTTCCAGATCTGCGGGACTGCACAGACGGGACTGAATTCCTGTCTGCCCAAAACGATAGTCGTCATGAAGCCACCAGTTTCCGTTAAAGCGCAATCTATCTTCGCTTTTCATGCGGCTGTAAAGATTGGTACCCGGATAGGGCATGAGAATATTAAAAGCGGAAAAAGCGAATTTTTTTGAAAGCGCCCAGTCCAGAGTTTCCTGAACCGTTTCAGGCGTATCGCTGTCGTAACCAAGAAGGAATGCGGCCCATAGAAAAAGGCCTGCTTTGCGAATGGTTTCTACAAGATTGTCGTATCCGTTAAATCTGAGATTGCAGTTTTTATTCATCTGCGAAAGATTTTTTTTATTCAGGGACTCAAATCCCACAACCATGCCGACGCATCCACTTTCCATGATCAGATCCAGAAGCTCCGGATCGTGAGCAAAGGAAAGGTCCGCCTGACTGAACCAGTTGATCTTTAAAGGAATCAGCGCCCGAAAAAGCTTTTTTGCAGCTTCCTTGTCGGAGACGATATTATCATCGACAAAAAAAACATTTCTGGACCCGTCTTCTTCCAGTTCGCGGATGACCGTATCCACAGGCCTTGTTAAAAACTTTCTTTTATAGACGCTTCCCGTTGCGCAGTATTCGCATAAATTGACGCAGCCCCGCCCGAACTGTGTGAGACGCACGGGAAGATAGCTTTTTCCGGAAAAGATGCTCCAGTCCAGTTTGTAATTTCCAAGCAGAGCGGGATCGGAAACAGATCCAGAATATCTTTTTTTCAGATTTCCCTTAGACGCATCTTTCAGAATTTCCTTCCAGACGCCTTCTGCATCGCCTGTAACAACGGAATCAGCATAACGTCCGCATTCTTCCGGAATCATTGTGGCATGATAACCGCCTATGACAACAGGAACGTTTCTCTTGCGGAAGTTTTCTGCAATCTCGTATGTACGGCGGGCGGTATAAATTTCAATATTAATTGCAACAAGATCAGTGGGATCATCGTAAGGAATCGTTTCAAAACGGTCGTCATAGAGAACCGTTTCATGTTCATCAGCAGTCAGCGCCTTCAAAGCTGCAAATGTAAGAGGTTCCATCCGGCCCCTG
>JAOUOA010000379.1 GCA_029880625.1 Spirochaetia bacterium | reverse complement strand
CGATCCAGTATAAGGGCGAATACGATGAAAGCGGCGAATTTATTGTTGATGAACCTATTGTTCCGGGATCTCAGCCAGGAGCTGAGAACGAATCTGCTGCTTCAAAGGCTGAAGTTGCCGTTGAAGCAGCTGCTCAAACAGAGGAAAAAGGAGACGCTTAAGTCTCCTTTTTTTATTTAGAAAAAATATGTATAAAGCGAAAACAGTTAAATAAATTTTAATAAAATATTGTTAATACAGGATGAAAGGTAGATAAAATGGCAGCAACTACAGAAGATATAAAAAAACTCCGTGAAATGAGCGGCGCAGGAATGATGGACTGTAAAAAGGCTCTGGATGAATTCGAAGGCGATTTAGAAAAAGCGGCAGATGCACTTCGTTCCAGAGGACTTGCAAAAGCATCCAAGCGACAGGGAAGAGATACAGCATGCGGTCGCGTTGTATCCTATATTCATGGTGAAGGCACCATTGGAGTCATCCTTCAACTGAATTGTGAAACAGATTTTGTAGCAAGAAACGAAGAATTTGAAGCTCTGGGAAAGGATATCTGTATGCAGATTGCCGCTTCTTCTCCTATAGGAGTTACAGAAAAGGATATTGATCAGTCTGTAATAGAAAGAGAATCAGCAATCTTTAAAGAACAGCTTCAAAATGAAGGAAAAAAGCCGGAACAAATTGAAAAAATTCTACCAGGAAAAGTTAAAAAATTCTATTCTGAAATCGTTCTTATGCATCAGCCTTTTATCAAAGATCCCAAGGTTTCCATTGAAGATCTTGTTAAGCAGTATATTGCAAAGTTCGGCGAAAATATCACTATAGCACGTTTTGAACGCTATCAGGTGGGTTGAGAATGTCTGATCTGCCTTATAAAAGAATCCTTCTTAAACTTTCCGGAGAAGCTTTTTCTGATCCCGGCGTTCTCGGCATCAATTTTGAACGGGTAAAAATTATTGCCGAACAGGTTAAAGAATGTCATGAAATGGGCGTCGAGGTTGCCGTTGTCATCGGTGCAGGAAATTTATTTCGCGGTCAGAAAGCAGCTGAAAGCGGAATGGACAGAGCTACTGCCGATTATATGGGAATGATGGCAACGGTACTCAATGCTCTTGCTCTCCAGGATGCCTGTGAAAAGTTGGGTATGATCACCCGCGTTCAATCAGCCATTCAGATTAATTCGATTGCTGAAAATTATATCAGAAGACGTGCCATGAGGCATCTTGAAAAAAACCGGATTGTAATTTTTGCAGCGGGAACAGGAAATCCCTATTTTACTACCGATACAGCTGCATCCCTTCGTGCAGTTGAAGTCGGATGTCAGGTGATTCTGAAAGCAACCAAGGTGGACGGTGTTTATGATGCCGATCCAAAACTGAAAAGCGATGCGAAACGATTTATCAGAGTTTCATTCATGGAATCCATCCAGCAGAGACTTAAAGTAATGGATTCAACGGCAATTGCATTATGTATGGATAACAATCTTCCCATTATAGTCTTTGATATTTTTAAACAGGGAAACCTGAAAGGACTTCTCAAAGGCGATAAGGTAGGAACATTAATTTCAAACGACGAAGGTAAAGAATATGCCTGAATCAGAACAGGATATTGAAACAATTTTTCTCGAATCAGAAGAAAGAATGCAGAAAGCCATCGATGCATTCCAGAGGGATATGAATGCTGTACGTTCAACGCGGGCAACGCCTTCCATGCTCGATACGGTTCATGTAGAATATTACGGTTCCAATGTCCCTCTCAACCAGCTTGCATCGGTAACTGTACCGGAACCCAGAATGCTTTTAATTACTCCTTATGACAAATCCAGTATGGGCGATATTGAAAAATCAATATTAAAAAGCGATTTGAATTTGTCGCCTCAGAATGACGGTACTGTCATTCGTCTGATTCTGCCGGAACTTTCGATGGAAAGACGTCAGGAACTTGTAAAACAGGTAAAGCACAGACTGGAAGAAGCGCGAGTCTCTATCCGCAATATCAGAAGAGATACCATCGATCATTTAAAAAAATTAACAGGAAAAGGACATTCTGAAGATGAAATCAAAACTTCCCAGGAGGAAGTTCAGAATGTCACCAATCAGTACATTCAGAAAGCAGAGGAGCTTGCAGAACAGAAGGAAAAAAGCATACTGACTGTCTGAGGATTCTTGCTATATGGCTTCAGATGCGCATCCTGAAATTGAGCTTTCATCAATAAAAACATTTCCGGTTCATGTTGCGATTGTTATGGATGGTAACGGCCGCTGGGCCAAGAATAAAGGTCTATCAAGATCGGAAGGGCACAGAGCAGGCGGGGAAGCGCTGGATAGGCTTCTTGATTTTGTCGTCACACTTCCCATTCCTTTTTTTTCCCTTTATGCTTTCAGTACAGAAAACTGGAAACGGCCGGTTTCTGAAGTCCAGGCTCTCTGGGATCTGATGAATGAATTTTTTGAAAAGAGAGTTGATCACTGCATTCAAAAAGGAATTAAAATCAGAGCATCAGGTGATGTCTCCAAACTGCCTCTATTAAACCGTAAGGTGCTCAAACGAGTTATAAAAAAAACAGAAAACTGCAGTCATCTTACCGTAAATTTCTGTCTGAATTACGGTTCCAGGGATGAAATTCTCCATGCAGCAGAAAAAATCATGCAGGAAAGGCTGGAATTTTATAAAAACGGTCAGAAAAATAAAGCTGAAGAATCCATTACTGAAGAAGAATTCGAAAAATATCTATATACGCATCCGATCCCGCCTGTAGATTTGTTTTTAAGGCCCGGCGGAGAAAAAAGAATTTCAAATTTTTTACTATGGCAGTCTGCATATGCAGAACTTTACTTTACGGATAAGCTCTTTCCAGATTTTGATCAAAATGAAATGCTGAAGGCCCTGGCCTGGTTCGAAGGCAGAGACAGGCGTTACGGCAGTCTTTCGGAGTAATGGATGAATGAAACAGTAAAAAGAATTCTTTCAGCAGCCGTGCTTGTAGCGATTTCAGTTACCGCTCTTGTTTTTTCAGATCGTTTTTACTGGCTGCTGCCTCTTCTTCTGGTATATGCAATTTCAGTTCTGGGTCTGCTTGAGTTTTATATTTTATCAGACAGGGGTGTCGACGGCAGACCGATCCGCTATATCGGAATTTTATTTGTCAGCCTTATTACCTTAGCATTTTATGCGCGGCTTCTCAACTTGCAGAAAAATTTTGTTCTGGGAGATCTTCCGGAAACCCTGCAGGTTTTTGCAAGGTTCGGTATTGACGGAACTTTTATTACATTTGTGTTTTTTCTAATGGTATTAACCGTACTTTCTCATCAGCTCTTTTTCCGTCCGATCAGCGGATCCATTTATTCGATTTCTACGACCGTAACCGGAGTTTTTTATACATCGCTACCCATCCTTCATATTATTCTATATCTAAGCTTTGAAAATAAATATTTCTACGTCGTCTTTTTTATTCTAGTTACTGCAATGACGGATTCAGGAGCTTATTTCGCAGGAAAATTTTTAGGTAAACACAATGCAGGTCTCCGGGTCAGTCCCAGAAAAACGATCGAAGGCTATGCAGGCGGAATTATTACCGCAGTCATTACAGGCTTTGCTTTTAATATAATCTGGGAGCATTTCTTTAATTTCAGAGGATTTTCCCATGTGGAAGTAATCCTTTTAAGTTTTTTTCTGGCATTGATCTCAATTGTTGGAGATCTGGTTGAATCAGTTTTTAAAAGAGATGCAAATAAAAAAGATTCTGCATCGTTTATCCCTGGACACGGCGGC
>JAOUOA010000380.1 GCA_029880625.1 Spirochaetia bacterium | reverse complement strand
ATTCTGATAACGCCGTTCTCAAACATCTGGAACTGATTAATATGGGCCAGGATGAACTGCTGATTGTCCTTGTTACAAGATCCGGATCCGTTTATCATAAAAACATGTTCCTGGATGTCAATATTCCGGGTGATTATCTCCATAAAATATCCAGAATCATTAATGAATTTTATAAAGGCAGCCATCTTAATGAAATGAAAAGCCAGCTTCTGCAGGAAATCAATATTGATGCAAGGGAACTGCTTCAGTACTATCCGATCATTACAAAAAAGATTCAGGAAAATTTTGATTTAATGCATGGAAGCGATCAGATCTATACTTCGGGAATTGATAAACTGTTTTCCTATTATGCAGGAAAAACCAATACGCATTTTAATAATATTGGGGATTTATTTGAATCCAGGGATCATCTGAAACATATTTTCAGTAAATCAAAATCACTGGATGATGTACATGTCTTAATTGAAGGGGACCGCAATGAAAAGCTTTCGGGTCTTTCCGTTGTCTCTGCAAATTATAAAATGGGCGAAAGAAACATCGGATCCATCGGTGTTGTCGGTCCTAACAGAATGGATTATTCCAGAGTCATCAGTGTGGTAGAGTATATCAGTCTTTTGATTTCAGGAATGATCACAAGAATCAGTAATTAAATGGAAAGTGAAAATGACAGAGGAAATTAAAGAACAGAAAAAAATGAACGAAACAGAACAGAAAGAGGGAAACCAGCCAGAAAAGGAAACCCCGCAGGAAATTCTTGAGGGTGTGGATATTGCCGACGGAAAAGTGCATGCAGAAAAAGCAGAAGAAAGTAAAAATCATGCAGACGACGGAAAATCTGATTCTGACGGCGATGAAATTCAGAAATTAAAAAAAGAAGTGGAATCCATGAAGGATGCATGGACAAGAGAACGAGCAGAGTTCATGAATTATAAAAAACGTGTGGCGCAGGAACAGGCCAGATACCGAACCGAGATCATTTCTGATTTTGCAAAAAATTTATTTCCGGTTGTGGATAATCTGGAAAGGGTCATGCAGGTTGAAAATCCTGATGAAACATTAAAGAACTTTCTTTCCGGAGTGGAAATGATCCAGAAGGATTTTATGTCTGTTTTTGAAAAAGAAAGAATCCTTCCCCTGAATCCGGTGGATGAAGAATTTGATCCGTATAAAATGGAAGCAATTGCCATTGAGAACAGGGAAGGAATTGAAAAAGATACTGTAATGGAAGTGTTTCAGTGCGGTTACATATATGACAGGGATGAAGGCGATGTAAAGGTTCTTCGTCCTGCAAGAGTAAAAGTGGCTAAAAAGTCATAAACTTATTTAAATTAAAATTTAGATTCTTAAAGAGGATAAAGAAATGTCAAAAGAAAAAATTATTGGAATTGATCTTGGAACGACGAATTCCTGTGTCGCGGTAATGGAAGGCGGCGAGCCAATTGTAATTCAGAATGCGGAAGGCGCAAGAACCACTCCTTCTATTGTAGGATTTACGGATAAGGATTCCCGCCTTGTCGGTCAGATTGCAAAAAATCAGTCCGTTACAAACCCGGGCAATACAGTACGTTCTATCAAGAGGTTTATGGGACTTCGTTATTCAGAATCTCAGAAGGAAACAGATAAGGTTTCCTACAAGATTGTCCGCTTTGGAAATGACGGGATCAAGGTTGAAACGGATCACGGTTCATTTACGCCTCAGGAAATTTCCGCAATTGTCCTTCAGAAAATGAAGCAGACAGCTGAAGATTACCTGGGACAGCCGGTAAAAAAAGCTGTGGTTACAGTTCCTGCGTATTTTAATGATGAACAGCGTCAGGCAACAAAAGATGCTGGAAGAATTGCCGGACTTGAAGTGGAAAGAATTATCAATGAGCCGACTGCTGCAGCTCTTGCCTACGGCCTGGATAAAAAAACCAGCAGTGCAAAAGTTGTTGTTTATGACCTGGGCGGCGGAACGTTTGACGTTTCCATCCTGGAACTCGGTGATGGAGTATTTGAAGTAAAGTCGACAAACGGCGATACACACCTCGGCGGCGATGATTTTGATCATGTGATTATTGACTGGCTGGTAGAAGAATTTAAAAAAGAATCAGGAATTGATATCAGCAAGGACAAAATGGCCCTCCAGAGACTTCAGGAAGCTGCTGAAAAAGCAAAAATTGAGCTTTCGGGAACAACTCAGGCGCAGATCAATATTCCGTTTATTACAGCAGATCAGAGCGGACCCCGTCACCTGAACATGACTCTTCCCCGCTCTAAGTTTGAGCAGCTTTCCGCAAGTCTTGTCGAAAGAACCAGAAAGCCATGCGAAAATGCACTCAAGGATGCAGGCATGAGCGCTTCTGATATTGATGAAGTCATCCTGGTCGGCGGTTCAACTCGAATTCCTGCAGTACAGGAACTTGTAAAAAAGGTTTTTCAGAAAGAACCCAATAAATCTGTAAATCCTGACGAAGTCGTTGCCATCGGGGCTGCCATTCAGGGCGGCGTTCTGGCCGGAGATGTATCCGATGTTCTTCTGCTGGATGTAACGCCTCTTTCTCTCGGCATTGAAACTCTTGGTGGGGTCTTTACCCGACTGATTGAAAGAAATACGACAATTCCTACAAGAAAGTCGCAGATTTTTTCTACGGCAGCAGATAACCAGACTGCAGTTTCCGTTCATGTTCTTCAGGGCGAGCGGGAAATGGCCAACGATAACAGAACTCTGGCCAGATTTGATCTTCTCGGAATCCCGCCTGCTCCAAGAGGCGTTCCTCAGATTGAAGTCACTTTTGATATTGATGCGAATGGAATTGTGCACGTTTCAGCAAAAGATATGGGAACCGGAAAAGAGCAGAAAATCCGTGTTGAATCATCCAGCGGCCTTTCCGAAGACGAAATCAATAAAATGGTTCGTGATGCAGAAGAGAACGCTACCAAGGACAAAGATATTAAAGAAGTTGCAGAAGCTCGGAATGAGCTGGATAATCTTACCTATACTCTTGAAAAAAGTCTGAGCGACGCAGGGGACAAGGTAGATCCTTCTGATAAGTCTACAGCAGAAGATGCAATCAAGCGTTCAAGAGAAGCTCTTGATTCAGGCGATAAAGAACGAATTCAATCCATGAGAGATGAAATGCAGAAAGTTTCCATGGATATCGGACAGAAAATTTATGCAGCTGCAGGAGCTGCAGGTCAGGATCCTTCAGCAGGAGCTGAAGCGGGCCCGCAGGACGGACCGCAGGAATCTTCTGAATCCGGCGAGAAAGTTGTCGATGCTGATTATACAGTTGTCGATGATGAAAAAAAATAAACGATAAAAAACAGGCGGGCATTATATTCAGCTGATGGTTTAGTCGGCTGCATGAAGTCCGCCTGAATGTATTAATATTAAATTTAAGTAAATGAAACGCTTTTTTAAGCGAAGTTTGAAAAAACAATCCGCTGAATGGATTTGTAAACAGGAACGGGTATCATTCCTGTTTTCTAAATTGAAATAACCCTTCGGGGAATGGAACATGTAAATGTCAGATCGCGATTATTACGAAATTCTTGGTGTGGGAAAAGGCGCATCAAAAGATGAAATAAAAAAAGCCTACAGAAAACTGGCCATCCAGTATCATCCGGATAAAAACAGAGGCGATAAAGGCGCTGAAGAAAAGTTTAAAGAAGCGACAGAAGCCTATGAAATTTTATCCGATGATCAGAAAAGACAGGCTTATGATCAGTTCGGAAAAGCCGGCGTGAGCGGTCAGCCGGGAGCAGGCGGATACGGATACCGCG
>JAOUOA010000378.1 GCA_029880625.1 Spirochaetia bacterium | reverse complement strand
CCGGATTCCAGGTCCATGATCATTCCAGAACCGCGTTTGCTTCCGGACCGTATAAATTCTTCCGACATCACTTCTTCGAGTCTGTACTGGATCAAGGAGTCAATGGAAAGCTGAAGTGTTGCTCCGATACGCGATGAGTCGTCAGGAGGAGTCGAAAGGATGTCGTGGTAAATCAGTTCAATTCCGCCCAGCGCATTCCTCTGGTCGCGACCGACAAAACCCAGAAGATTGCTTGCAAGGGTTTCTCCCGGGTAATGACGGGAAAATTCCGACTCTCTGTAAACTCCAGGAAGATTCAGTTCCAGAAGCCGGTCAGCCTGAAAATTATCAACCTGGCGTTTCAGAAGAAAATATTTTCGATGTTTGTACCTGTATAATTTTTCCAGAACTTCTTCTTCTTTGATGTCAAGATGTCTGGATGAAATTCTTGCTGTGAATTCAGAATCTTTCACTTCTTCAGGAGCTATTCCGATTGTACTTCTTTCTTCTGTGAGAGCGAGGTTCAGTCCGTTTCTGTCCTGAATGGAGCCTCTCATAAATCTTGGCGTTGAGCTTCTCTGGGTGTTGTTTTTAATTACAGCGAAATAAAAAATTCTGGAAAAAATGATCAGAAAAAGAAACGAAGCAGCAATCCCGAATAGAATCAATCTGTTTTTTGCTTTTTTCATTGTTGTACTGAAGAAGGGGAGCTGATGATTTTTCCTTTGATGAATGTTGCTGGTATAAATCCCATACTTCGTGAGTCTCTTGAATGCAGCCGGTTGTCGCCGAGAAGCAGAAATGAATCTTCAGGAACCGTTCCTTCTTCCCCTGAACCATTCAGGGCGCTGTATAAAACAGAGGAGTCCATGGAGATTGTCTCAGGCAAATTCTTTGCTGGTGCAAAGTATTCTTCCGTATGAAAGGAGGAAAGAGAATTTTTTAAATATGGTTCAAACATTATTTTTCCGTTAATCCATATACCTTCATCAGTGAACCGGAACCGGTCTCCCGGGATTCCAATAATGCGTTTAATAAAAATCTCTGAAGAATCTTCTGTCATCCCTGGATAGTGAAATATCACGATTTCTCCTCTACTGTAGCTGCCGTACAGTATTTTTTCTTTCTTGAAAAGTTCCCAGGGAAAAGATAGTTCGGGTAGAGGAATTCCTGCTGATATTTTTTCTGCCCATACAACCTCACCGTTATAAAAAGATGGTTCCATACTGGCTCCATTGATCCGGACTCTTTCAAGAAGACAGATTTTAATATGGAAACCGGCCAGAATGATGAAGAGAGCAGTAACAAATCTTTTTTCCAGAAGAACGATCTGATTTTTTGCTCCAGTTTCAGACTCAGATTTGATGCTTTTTAAATAGTACAGAAAAACAATAAAGCCAGGACCTGCAGCAAGAACAAAGAATCCGGCCAGTTTGCCTGTCATTCCAGACTGAATCAGGTAATTGGATAGAAACCAGCCTCCATAAAAGAGAATAAATATGTTTCCTGCTTTTTGAAAAGATGAAAATGATTTTACAAGATAGGTCGGAAATCGGAATCTGGTCTGATTTTTTTCTCTTTTATTTTGAATCACCGGTTTAATCATGTCTGAAGAAAACGTATTGCAATTTGAACTGGATAAACTGGATTTACCGGCCCTAAAAAAAGTTTCCCAGGCCTGGAATATCCAGAAATCAGGTAAAGATAAAAAAGCTATTATAAAAAATATCATCTCAGGTATGCAAGATGAATTTTACCTGAAAGGAATCCTGGAAAAACTGAGTTCCACCCAGGTTCTGATTTATACTTCAATCTTAAAAAGCAAAAATAATATTTTAACCCTCGGGGAAATCTCCCGTAAAATTTCACTCCCTCCGGTTAATACGGAAATGGAGCTTGGAGTTCTCAAGCGTTACTTCCTTGTTTATCAGAGGAAAAACAGAGAGCGTCTGACCAACAATATGGATAAATATTATTTTTATCCTGAAACCGGAAAAGCTGTAAAAATGGACAGCAATGAAAAGGGTGAAAAATTCAAACAGAGTCTGGCAGGATTACTTGAAAAAGATCCGGAAGTTCTCGTTCAGTGGAAAAAGACCCTGAAGAGCAGAGAAGCCAAAGCGCAGCATTATCTGCAGCCTGAAGTCATTGCAAAAATGATTGATTCGATGACAGAAATTGAAAAAGGACTTCTTCTGGAATGTTTTTTACAGGGGGGAATTTTTGAAATTGCAAAATCCCGAGATTATATTTCTTCGCGAAAAGGTAATGCGGAAACGATTCTTCGTAAAATAAATTCTCTTAAGATTTTAATTGATGACTACTATATTGATGAAAGATTTATCCGGCTTTTAATCCTTCCGCAGGAATTGTTTATTTATCTTCAGGAAAATCCGATTCTTCCGGTGCAGAAAAAGGCGACAAAAAAACGTCAGGAAATGCGTGTTGTCAATGATCTGGATTTTTATCTCAATGTAAAAAAAATGATCAGCTACATAAGCAGAAAAGGGCTGAATCTTGCAAAATCGGGAAAAATCAAACAGATTGATTTGAAAGAAACAGAAAATCAGCTTCTGCGTCCTGATATCGGCCTGTTTATTGAAAAAAGCCAGATTTACCAAATTGAACTGCTTCTGCCTGTTATGCGCCTTCTGGATATTGTCCGGGTTAAGAGGGACGATGTTGTTCTTCGAAATGATTATGACGATATACTGGGAATGGAAATTTTTGAACTGATGGATCTTGTCATCAAGGAACTGTCCGCTGCACGCGAAAAACGGGTCCGGTATGAAGATGTTTTTGAACCCATGTATGTTCCTTTTTTTCTGAAAGAAGTTTTTGACGAATGTGTTCAGTATGTACACACTATCGGCCGCGTAATGTATTTTGTCGTTATTGCATCTATGGTACGCGAAAAGATGATTCTGTCAAAAAAATTCAGCATTAAAAACTTCCAGCAGGAACTTGCAGAGTTAAACAGAGAAATTACAAGTTCGCTTTTTTTTCTTCAGCTTCTTGGGCTCATCCAGGTCGAATACCCGGACCGCTGGGTTGAAATTTCTGATCTGGGGCATTCTTATCTAAAAGGAAAGTCGCTGGAAAGAAAGAATGAAAAGGGAGGCATCATTCTGAATCCGGATTTAAGCATGATTGCAATTCCGGAAAAGCTTTCTTTGAACGGTCTGTTCCTGTTAAAATCTTTTTCAGAATTAAAGTCTTTTGATAATGTTTATACCTTTCAGCTTACGAAAGAATCTTTTCAGGCGGGTCTTCTCTTAAAATTGAATGCGGAAGATTTTTTAAATCTTTTACGCGAAACTGCAAAAAATGAACTCAGCCAGAATCTTCTTTTCTCGATTGAAGACTGGTCCCGTTCTCTGCCTCTGATCACAATTACAGATGAATGTGTTGTGGTTCAGACCCAGGATCAAAATAATATGGAGCTTTTACTGGGGCAGATTTCCGGCAAAAAAATCGTAATGGATAAAATCAGTCCGACAACAATTTTAATCGATCAGGATAAAATTTATGAAACGATCTTTTATGCTGAGAAGCTGAATTTAATTGTAAAACTGATCCGTTAATGGATTTTTTCCTGAAAGATCAGGAAAATCATTCTTTACTTTAAGTTTTGATTTGTCTTGACAGTATTTCATCCAGGATAGATGAGTTTGTATCATGAAAGTTGCCCGTTCTCTGACTCTTTTCAGTATTTATTTGTTATCCGGACTTTTCATTTCTTTCTGTTCCATGGATGAAATTCCCCAGGAAGGGATCCGCATTCGAAATCT
>JAOUOA010000377.1 GCA_029880625.1 Spirochaetia bacterium | reverse complement strand
ATGGTTTTTCTGGAAAGTATGGACTGGTTTTATCTTTTCCTTGCTACTCTTTCGCATTCACTGAATATGGTCTGGGTCTGGGCGGGGTTTCTTTTCCTGATTGCCATTCTGACGGCGCTGCCGTTTCTTTTTAGAAAAAATCCCGGAGATAAAGCAATCAGAGATCTTGCAGAGTGTAACGGGTGCATGCTCTGTGCAAAAGATTGTCCCTATGATGCGATCAGCATGCTGCCGCGAACTGACGGGAAAAAGGTGAAATTTCAGCCTGAAATCGATCTGGACCGCTGTGCCGGCTGCGGAATCTGCGCGGGAGCCTGTAATTTTGAGGCGATTGGACTTAAATCGCTTACTCATACTTTGATTGAAAAAGATATTGTCGATCAGCTTGGAAAAAAAGAAGGGCAGTGGGCCGTGTTTCTCTGCAACAGGCATTCAAATCTTCTTTCGTCCGACGGACGTTCCATTGAAGGTGTCAATAATACTGCCGCCATCAAACTGCCCTGTACGGGAATGATCGGGCCGGTTCTGGTTGAAAAGGTTCAGCAGCTTAAAGCAAAAGGAATCATTATTTCTTCCTGTCCTGAAGGCGATTGTCAGTACAGAGAAGGGAATGAATGGATTCAGAACCGGATTTTAAAAAAAAGGAAACCTCTTTTTTCGGCTCTGGAGGAATCTTATCCGGTTTTTCTTTTTCGCTTTAATTCAATGGAAAATCATGATTTCGTTTTGCATGCTAAAGAATATATTGCGAAAATTGAGAATCAGGAAACGATTGATAGCAGAATTGTTAAAAAAATCAAGACTTCAAATTTTCTAACGGGTTTGTCTGTTACAGCCGCTTCATTTGTATTTTTGGCTTTCCTTTTTTATTTTGGAGCTGTTTCCAATCAGGGTGCGGTGGAAAGGGAAACGGATTTCGGCCTTGTTAAAATGGATTTTTTTTATGAATCACGTCAGAAAACCTGTTCTCTCGATCATATTGGAGATAGAGAGTACAGAGAAGCCTTGAAGCAGATGGAGTCCAGGGTTCGTCTGGATCAGCTTTCCGAGGAAGCAAGAAAGCGAATAAGGGAATCTGCAAGAAATAATGTCCTTGAAAAATATTGTTCCCGGGAAAGACTGCCTGTTCAATTAACCGTTTTGCTGGACGGGAAAATAATTTCAGAAAAGATCTATAAACCGGCTGGAATAAAAAAAGACGGAATTGTATATGTTCTTGATAAAAATTATGTTTCACCGGGGATACATGAAATCCATCTTAAATTACAGGAAATGGATGGCGAAACAATCATCAATGAAATTGATTTCCAATATAAAGATAATCTTGAAAGCGGAAATGTATATTTTTTAGATTTTGACAGAGTGAAAAAAGAGTTTTTCAAACGTTAAAATTAATTCTCTGATATAATAAGGGTGTATTTTGAAACTGCAGAAATTATTTTTTTTTAATCTATTTCTTGTCCTTTCAGCCTGCGGATCGCAGTTTGATGAAAATGTCTCAGGGAACTGGAATCTGATCGTTGCAAGAAACCTGGATCAGGCCGGTGATTTTTTTCATGCCTCGGAATATTTGATGAAGGCGATGAAAGAAAATGATGCAAAAGAATCAGCAGAATCCTATCTTGAAAATATTAATAAAAGAAAAGAGAAAGCCTCTGATTGCGTAAAAGATGCCAGATTTAATCTGGATACAAGTTTTCTGACGCGCTATCATTTCAGGGATTACTTTCAGATGGGATATTGCTACGAACTTCTGGGAGATGAACGTAATGCACTCGAGAGCTATAACCATTCGATTCAGCTGAATCAGAAGCATGCAATGACCTATACCTACAGAGGACTTCTCCATGAAAAGTCCGGGAGGATTCAAGAAGCAGAAAAAGATTTAAGGCTTGCCGTCCAGAAAGAAGGGGGGCATCTTTCGCCACGCTTTCATCTAGGAATGTTCTTTATCAGAAACCGGAAAATCGAATTTGTAGAAGAACAGGCCGCTGCTCTGGAAGAATCCCGTCCGATCTATACAAAAATTCTACGTGAAGAAATGCTCCGGAAAAATGAAAATAGATAAAAAATCGTTATTTTTTATGTCTGCAGGAATTGTTCTTGCCGGACTTGCTGTTTACAGCACCTTGCTTTCCATTCGAGGTGAAGAAGATCTCTGGGATTTTCTGGATCGGTACCGAAGCGAAAATTTTTTTTCCTTCAGAGGAAAATGGACTGCGGATGACGGCAGAATGCTTGAATTTTCAAACTTCAAGGGGAATCATCTAATTGTAAGCTTTGTATATCTCGAATGCAGCGTTTCATGTCCTCTCATTGTACAAAAAATGAAACTGCTGGAAAAAGGTGGAGATCTTCCTTCTTCTTTGAAAATGATTATCATTATCCTTGACGATCTAACAGAGAATCCGTCTGCTTTAATCGAGTACAAAAAAAGATATGGAATCAATCATGACAGATGGGTTCTACTTACTTCAGATTACGACACACTGGATTCAATTGCCGGAAGCTATCGAATTTATTACCAGAAATCCAATGCTGTGAATTTTAATTTTACTCATTCAAACCGAATTTTGTTCGTAGATCCTGAGGGAAATATAAAGAAAAATATTAGAAATCTTGCTGATTTTCGTGATTCAGAACTGAGGACATGGATTCAAAAAGAATTTGTCATTTCACCTTAATTTAATTTCTTCAATAAACCAAAAGAAACAAAGCCATAAAATCCCTTTCCTGAAAAAAAAAATTCATAATACCGGAAAAGAATTGATTTGCATGTATTGCAAAACCTATGATTCATGTAAATTATGATAAAGAATATTACAAAAGGATCTTCTTTGATTAAAGCGGCTGCTCTTATTGTATTTGTTACAGGTCTTTTTGCACTCATTGGATCTTCAACATATTCAGATTTTTATATTGAAATCCGTTCAAAAATAACAGGCGAATTCATTGATTACACTGCACTTGCAGAATTTTGCGGGTGGACGGGGCTGCCTTTCCCTGGCGAGTCAGATACAGATAGAGGGATCAGAGCTTTCTGGAATATGCTTTCTGCAATTCTTGGTATGACAGCTGTAAGCATTGCGGCTTTTTTCAGTATGCTCGGTGTCATCATATGGCTGGTTTATATGTCAGGCGGATTTAACGAAAGCGATAGCTCCTGAAATTTAAAGCTTATCAATTTGTTCTTTAATTTTCTTGATTAGATCAGCTGTAATATTTTTTGAAGGATCAATTACATCTGCAGGATTTGCAGATGTTTCAGCAATTTTTTCTCCTGACGGCCCTTCCGCATAGAAGATGAATTTTCCGTCCCGTTCTTCTTCATATATAGTATAATTTTTATCGTTTACAGTATACTTTTCCAGTTCATCACGAGACATATGCGAACTCCAGATCAAAATTTTTCAAATCAGGCAGCGGTCGTGAATTTTTTCAGATCACCGCTCTGTTGCAAAGTTGAGACAATCCTTATATATTGGAATATATAATCAGGATGAAAAGAGTCAATAAAAAAGAGAGTCAATTTCAGGAATTTTACAAATCAGAAATTCTTCTGCAAAGCATTCCTTAAGGCTGCTGAAAGGCTTCAGTTCTGAGAAATCATTTTGAAAAAATGTTGACGTTTGCCGGACAGGTGGTATTCTTCCTGTATCAGGCAGTGAATCCATGACAGATAAGAACAGCCGGTTAGCAGAATATAAAGAAATCAAGAATAAAGAGCTTCATTACAGTTTTAAAGACAGAGATTTCTTTCAAATTCTTTGCGGC
>JAOUOA010000376.1 GCA_029880625.1 Spirochaetia bacterium | reverse complement strand
GCTGACAAATACGTAATTAATATTTTAAATGATGATTTCACCGGCTGGTTCTTAATGAATTAAACATTTTCTTAAATCATTGATGTATTGGATCATCATGTCAATCCTATTTCAAAGAATTTATTATTTTCAAACGATTTGTTTTGAAACGCAAAATCATAAATATAAAAAGACAGCTCTCCACAGCCGTAAAGGAGATGTTTTGATTCGCTGACATATCGGGATAAAAGTAAATCGATTCAGTAATAAACTTGCAGGGATTTCTCGACCGACATCGTGGAGGAATTATGTCTTAAATCGTTTTTTTAATCGATCATAGATTTAATACTTTTGAGTGAAATTGCATATAGAATTACTTATGTCTTGCATGTAATTTTATTGTAGTATTTAGATTCTTTTCCAGAAGTTAATACTGATAAAATCGATAAATCAGGTTAAAAGTATATTGCAAGCCTGGGCCTGCTTGAAAAAAATGCCTGGATTCTGAAATAAACAGGCATGGATACAGTTATGGAAAACAAACAAAGACTTTCTGATAATCAGCATATTATTCCCAACGGTCTTCTAGGAATGATCTTTATGATTTCTGTTGAAATCATGTTTTTTTCAGGACTGATCAGCGGATATGTTGTAAATCGAGCGGAAAAACCCGGCGCCTGGGACACTCCATGGAACCATATACTTCCCGTTGAACAGACTTTGATCAATACAATTCTGCTTTTAGTCAGTGCAATTACGATTTTTATTTCATTTTTCATTATGATGAAAAAAAGAGATACTACGAAGAGCAGAATTTTCTTAATCCTAACATTTGTTCTGGGGCTTTTCTTTGTTATTCTTCAGGGACGTGAATGGATTGATCTGATTAATTACGGTCTTACGACTACATCGTCGATTTTCGGCGCTTTTTTTTATACCATTATCGGGGCGCACGGAATCCATGTAATTTTCGGTCTTGGAATTCTTACTTATATTTATTTTAAGATTTCGCGTAAAAACATACAACCGGAAGAGAAATCCTTTTCGATTTTAGTAGGCAGTCTTTACTGGTATTTTGTTGTTTTTCTCTGGCCGATTCTTTATTATCTTGTCTATCTATCATAAATAAAGGAGAAGAGTTTATGAAATCATTTTATAACATTTCTGCATTCATTGCGGCATGCTTATCTTTTTTTTCAGCCGCATCAGTGTTTTCCTGTACCGTCTGTGTGGGAGGATTTACCCAGGAAAAAATTGACGCCTATTTTTATACCGGACTTACGTTAACAGCGCTTCCTATTTTTATTCTTGCCGCTTTTTTTCTTTTGATTCAATATTATAAAAAAAAGAATAACCGCAGTTAAATCCCGATGCCGTAACTTTACCTGGATTTATCTTCCGCCGGATAGGGATCGTCCAGAAGAAGTTTTAATACTGGAATGAGGGTCCGTTCATCGTCTGCATATCTGAATAAATAGCGAACCTTTCCGTTTTTATCCAGAACAAAAAGAGTTGTTGTATGATCCACAGTATAACCTGACCTTGATCCGATATTTCTTTTATTGTAAAAAACGCCGAAACTTTCAGCAACTTTAGAGATTTCCTTTTTATTTCCGTAAAGACCGCGAACGTCAAGTTTGAAGTATTCAAGATATTTTTTTAATATTGCAGGACTGTCCCGCTCCGGGTCGACGGAAACAAATAGAATTTCAACTTTTGAACCATCCGATCCAAGTGAAGGCATAATTTTTTTTAATCGGGAAAGAATGGTGGGGCATGCATCGGGACAGTTCGTATATCCGAAAAATAAAAGCGCCGGCCTACCGCGAAGATCGGTCAGAGAAAATCTGCTTCCGTCAGTGTCGATTAAATGAAAATCTCCTCCAATATCAAAAAAAGGGAGCTTGCTGTTTTTTCTGCAATAGGCGGAAGCAGAAAAAATCAATGCAGCATAAAACACTATAAGAGCAGCTTTGGATGCAGTTTTCATTATTCAATCTCCAGAAAATTATTTTTGTATATTTTAAATCTGCAGCTTTGTCTTAAAAAACGTAAAGCATAAGATAAATGACAATTCCTGTAAAGGAAACGTAAATCCAGATCGGAAGCGTGAATTTAGCTATTTTTTTATGTTTTTTATGGTTCTTAAGTATAGCATGATAAACAGTAAATCCAATCATGGGAACAATAACTGCAGCAAGTAGCGTATGCGAAATTAAAATTGTAAAATAAATGGAACGAATGATTCCGGTTCCCTGATAGCGTTTTGGTTCCGGAATGTTAAAATGATAGAAAAGATACAGTACAAGAAAAAGGCTTGATGTTGTAAGGGCGGAAATCATCAAAGCTCCGTGGAGTCCTTTCTTCTGCATTTTAACGGCAATATATGCAGAAATAATTAAAAGAAAGCTTATGCAATTCAAAGATGTAAAAACAGCGGGAAGGGACTGAACGCTCATAAAAAAACCTCAAATCTTCAGAATCAAAAGTCAACTTTTCTGCCTTCTGTATATTTGTAAATGATTTCAAATCTTAAAATGCTGGAGAATCGGTTAAATTTAAGAATTTTAAGATCCAGGAAGTTCTCTTTTTGAGGTATTTTACGGATCTTCGCCTGAATGCGAAGAAATATTTATTGTAATAAAAATATTTTTTTCGAATGTTTTTTTCTTGCTCCAGGACCGGACTTGAAAAAAACATTTTATTCGGCGCTGTAACTCTGCGCTTATCTGGATATTTAAATGGAATCTATTAAAAAATGGTTTGGACTGATTCTGGAGCTCGGGAAAGCCCGGATTACTGTTTCTGTAACCGTAACGACAGCCATCGGCTACTTTTTAGCCCCCGAACCATGGGAAAATTCCGCTATCTGGCCAATTCTGGGGATTCTCTTTATTGGATTTGCTTCAGCATCTCTGAATCATCTTCAGGACCGAAAAATTGATATTAAAATGCACAGAACAAGAAACAGGCCTTTTCCTGAAGGCCGGGTAACTGCATTTCAGACTCTGGTCATTATTTTTATATTTTCGCTTCTGGGATGCGGCATATTATACTTTCTTTCCGGAGGAAAAAAGCCTCTGATTCTCGGACTTTCAGCATTTTTCTGGTACAACGGCATTTATACAAATTTAAAACGGATTTCTTCGATCGCAGTGGTACCCGGCGCTTTAATTGGCGGTATTCCTCCCGCCCTTGGTTGGGCATCTGCTGGCGGAAATATTCTTGATCCATTCATTGTTTCGATCAGCAGCATGCTCATCATCTGGCAGGTTCCTCATTTCTGGCTTCTTTTATTCATGTATTCAGACGATTACGATCGTGCCGGACTTCCAAATTTAATTCACAACATGGGAGAAAAATCCCTGCGTGTTCTTACGTTTTTCACTATATTGCTTACCATTTTCGGCGCGATCTGGATTTTTTACGAAGGGGAGCTGTTTCTTCACTGGTCGTTTTTTCTGGCAATTGCCGCATCCATTAAGCTCGTCCTGGATTCTCTGGATATGATGCGTTTTTACAAAAAGCCTGTTTATAAAAAAATGTTCATGTCCATCAATATTTATACTTTAATTGTTCTTTCGCTTGTTATTGCAGGGCGTTTTATCCCTTACGGAAAAATTTCAATTTAAGAATTTTCAGTCTTGAAAATTCTTAAGATCTTCTAATTCGTCGCCGTAGCCCCCGTTTAATACAGGAAAGCGGTACCAGTTTTTCGGATCCAGACTTTCGTCGTCCAGATGAAATGAGATGGCATACCGTTCTCTTTTCCACTGATTGACGGACCATAGACGAAAAAAACGGG
>JAOUOA010000375.1 GCA_029880625.1 Spirochaetia bacterium | reverse complement strand
TTTTCTTTACCGGTTTAGTTTTTTTATATTTCGGTTTTGCCTTCTTTGCAGGCTTTTTTCCCGTATAGGATTTCTTTTTTTTAAGTTTTTCGATTTCAGACTTCTTACTGGCAATTTCTTTTTTCTGAGCGTCAACTGTCTCTTCCAGTGTTTTGCAGTCGCATTCAGAAACTGAAGCATCTCCCATTTTACTTTCAGATGCATCCGGAATATTTTCAGCGTTTTCGTCTTCTTCCATCATTTCTTTGATAAGCGAATCAACATCGAGACTTTCATCATCGTCTGCTGCTTCCGCTTGATCCTGATCTGAGGCAATTTCAGCTTCTTTCTTTTTGTCCTTTTCATTATTTTCCGTTAGAGTCCCTTCTTCTGTAATATCCGGCATTTCGGATTCGAGAAGAAATGTATCATCTTCATCACTGCCGCCGGAATGAAGAAATGCCATGCGGGACTGGTGTTCAGCAAGCGGCATATGGATTTCATTCAGGAATTCTTCTTCGCTGACCCCCAGCACCTTTACCGCCGCCTGCAGGGCCGCATTTTTTACAGGGGCACGATTTTCGTAGACATACGTTTCCTTGATCTGCGACATCAGTTTCTTTTCATATTCAAGATCTGCAGATACTTCGAGAGCTAGCAGAACGACTCCTTCACTTTCGCCTTCTCTGTGCTTCAATATGTCCATGACAACAGATCGCACTCTGTCTTCAGGAAAGCCTTTCAGGTTTTTTAAAGCATGCTTTCTGTAAGGATGCGAATGATCGGAAAGGATTGAAAAGATCTTTTCTGCGACAGCCTCGCCGCCTTCTTCTTTCATTGCCGACAGTGCTTCGATTGTTTCTGCCGGAAGCTGTTTTTTATCGAGAGCTTCGATCAAATAGGGAATGGCAGAAATATATTTTACCATTCCAAAAAAAGCAGCCAGTTCCGGAGTATAGCTTATCTTTTCGTTCTGAAGCGCATGAAATAAAATTTCTGCATTTTCCGGTTTTTTATCTTTTACAAGAAATTCCGCAATGGAATCATCAACGAGAACTTTTTCACTGCGGATCAAATTCATGATCAGAGGATAGGATTTCTCATCTTCCATTCTGAAGAGATGAAACGCAATCCTGGATTTTACTTCGGGAGGATCCTCTTCGTATTTTTCCAGAATCTTTCTTAGATATTTTTTTGCTTTTTTTGAATTTGAAGATGCGGCAAGTTCTACTGCTTCCAGCCTGAATTCAGGAGGAATCTTTTTATATTCTTTATAGATTTGTTTTGAAAGGTCTTTTCCTGATGCGGCTTCATTTCTTGCTACTTCGAAATCTTCAGCTGTCTGAAATTTTGTTCCGGCGCATACTCCGGTTATCAGAAGGGCCGTCAAAAACAGGCGCAAAATGAACTTTAAATTTAGCAGGCTCTGAAACTGAAAATTCCAAAAAAAATCATTCAGGTTCAATTGAGAAATTTTTCTGAGATCTGACATAGATAATAATACCTTCTATTATTATCGGTCATCTTTTGATTCTTCTTCGAGGATTCGGGCCTTGCCGGTAATATCTTTTTCACGGAATCTCCCATGGTTCCCATGGGCGGAATCTTCATTTCCATTTCTGTGTGCTTTCAGAATTTTAGAAGATTTGTATACTAGAAAGAAAAATTTTCCTAAATTCCAGAGGATAAAAACAAAGATCGTAAAAAAAATAAGTTTAAAAATCATATAATCTATCTAAAATTTTTGCCGAGAACAACATCAAGGCGCAGGACATCACCGGATCTGACATTCAGTTTTTCATTATCCAGGCTGATAGACTCCATAATCGATGCTTTCAGCTGATAATCATCAGAAGGCGGAAGATTCAAGAACCAGAAGGAACCGTCGGAAGTGGTTCTCATTGTATGGATCTGATTCACGCCTTTTACGGTTGGAAGCCAAACTTTTTGTCCCTTTACTGGACTGTCATAATTATCCCTGAATACCTTTCCCTGTATACTTCCATATCCTGCCAGAGAGGCAATCGTAAAAACCCTGCTCTGTGCATTTTTCTCAACCCCGACTCTTTCTTTAATAAGAGGATAGTCATCAGCTTCAATTACAACTTCATGGATCCCGGCAGGAATATCTTCAATTGTAATTACAGCCACACGATTTTTATAACGCTTCATATTGAAGCTGTAAAATCCAAGCGGAATATCTTCTCCGGAAACTTTTTTTAATTCATTTCTGTCTACCCATTCAATTTTAGCAGGGACAATATTTCCCGAAACCTGCACCCGGATCTTTCTTGTAACATTGCCGAGCTTTTTCATCTTCATGACCTGGCGGGAATCCATTGTGGTTCTGCCTGCCTGCCTGGATTGAAGGATGGTTGTAATGATTTCTAATCTGCCTGTTGCCGTTGAAATTTCGGCAGAAGGCTCTTCTTCTGTAACGGGATCTGCTGGACGCGAAGGTTTTTCCACGACAGGTATCTCAACAACTTCCGGCGCAACAGTTTCCACAGTCATCTGAACCGTTATTTCCTTTTTTGTGGTAATGGTTACGCTTTCTTCGGTAGTTGTGGTGACGGTTCCTTTATCTTTTGTCTGTTCATTTGTATGTTGCCTGGAAGTATCTTTTTTAAATGTCTTTTGTTCTTCAACTTCAAGTTCTTCTATCGATCTGGGACGAATATTTCCTGCAATTAAGATCCCCGAAGGTGAGCCTACAATTTGAGGATTCTGATTGCGGCGCTTTTTTTTGGATTCACTTCTTACTCTTTTTGAAGTCCATTCAAAAGCTTCCAGTACCGAAACAACATGATCTCCATTCAGATCTCCATTATTTGGATTCATGGACTTTGTAAACCAGAAGGTGAATAAACCATGCCCCAGCTCATCCAGTTCAAATGCTCTTTCATTTGAGGCAGATGACGAGATCAATGTTTTGTTTTCGAAATAAAGACTGTCATTACCATTTTGAACTACAGTGCCTCCATTGGAACGAACAGGCACCCTTCCCATTCCCCTGCTTCCTTTTTTTACAATTCCTCCGGAAAAACATGCATCAAATATCCATACTGTTTTATTGGATTTAATTTTTTTAAGCCATACATCCAGATTTTTATCGGAGACATGAGGCCGCTCATACATGATCAGATAATTCCGCATCCCATTGGGAGCGCGAGAATCTTTCTGAACCGTGCCGTGACCTGAAAAATAAATAATAACTGTGTCATTTTTTTTTGTAATGGATGCAACTTTCTTAAGCTCAGATTTCATATTTTGAGCCGTCACTCTGGGACCAAGAAGAACTTTAACGTAATCAAATTTTCCATGACGCTTCAGGGCCTGTTCCATGAGCCTTGCATCTTTTTCGCAAAGTTCCAGCGCAGGAACCCCTGCTGCATTCCCCCGGTAATCTGTACCAAAAATCAGACCGATCCTTTTGGCAAAAACAGGGCTCTGCAAAAAGAAAATCATAAAGATTGTTATACCAAGGATTTTTCCATGTCTGGACATTCTAAAACTCCAAATAAAAACAGATTACCGGTTTATTGGACTCCGGCATTTTTAAAAAGTTCAATTGTTTAAGATAAAAATTCCCGAATTTTTCTTTCCACTTCGGCCTGAAACATCCCCTTCTTCAGGGCAAACTTTTCGGTTTCAAAACGAAGGACAATCTCTTCATTCAATCTGCTGCAATGCTCAAGAATTTCAAGAGAAATTCTATCATTTATTTTTTCATGAGATATTTCGGAAATTATTTTTTCAATGGGATCTAACAGAAAAAGGGCCTCTTCAATCAGGCCCTTTCTAAGAAACTGCA
>JAOUOA010000374.1 GCA_029880625.1 Spirochaetia bacterium | reverse complement strand
AATATCAATGGGCGTTCCATCTTCCATAAACGGCATGTCTTCCAGAGCCATAATGCGGGAAACGACGCCTTTATTACCATGACGGCCGGCCATTTTATCTCCCACCTGCAGTTTCCTTTTACGGGCAACATAGACCTTTACCAGAGCCTCAACTCCTGCAGGCAGTTCATCGCCGTCATCACGAGTATATTTTTTTACATCGATTACAATTCCCTCAGAACCATTCGGCATGCGAAGGGATGTATCTCTTACTTCTTTTGCTTTTTCTCCAAAGATAGAATGAAGCAGCTTGTATTCCGGAGTCAGATCTGCTTCTCCTTTAGGAGTTACCATTCCGACAAGGATATCACCGGCTTTAACTTCCGCGCCGATTCGGACAATCCCGTTTTCATCAAGATCACGAAATGCCTTATCGCTTAAATTCGGTATATCACGGGTGATCATTTCCTGGCCGAGTTTGGTTTCTCTTGCCTGAATTTCGTATTCTTCAATATGAACAGAAGTAAAAACATCGTCTTTTACTATGCGCTCGGAAAGCAGAATCGCATCTTCAAAATTGTATCCTTCCCAGGGCATAAATGCCACAAGAACATTCTTACCGAGAGAAAGCCTCCCTGCATCCACGGCATGACCGTCTGCAAGGATGGTTCCTTTCTGAACAATCTTGCCTTCCTCATTTCGCTTTTCCTGCTGCACTTTCTGCCCTGCAAGGAGCTGCCCTTCGACCACACCTGCTCCGGATTTAACCTGAGGAACAAATTCAGCTCCTTCCATCTTCATTGCAAACATTTCAGTGTCGCCTTCAGAAGATGTCACTTCAAGTACGGTATCGGTTAATTTTGTTACTTTTCCGTCAAACGGCGCATGATAAGCACCCACGACTGGCCGCTGATTCACGCAAGTCCCCTGATTGGATCGCTTAAATTTTCTTAATTTATATTCGTATAAATCTTTTCCAGATTGCACTGTAACTGAAGTTGCATCAACCTTTGAAACAAATCCGTCTGCCTGTGAAACAACACAAAGACGCGAATCATAGGCAGCTTTTGCTTCCATTCCCGTTCCCACATATGGAGCTTCATCAATAAGAAGCGGAACAGCCTGGCGCTGCATGTTGGAACCCATCAGGGCACGGTTTGCATCATCATGCTCGAGAAAAGGAATCAAAGCGGTAGAGACGCTGACCACCTGAAGCGGCGCCATATCCATATAATTGACTTCGTCAGGCTGACAGAAGGGAAATTCTTCTCTGTGCCGGCAACTGACAATTTTATTTTTAAAAGTTCCGTCTTTTTCAAGAGGCGCATTGGCCTGTGCGATATTGAATCGTTCTTCAATATCTGCAGTAAGGTATTCCGTCTTTTCGGAAACCTTTCCTTTATTTACTTTTCGGTAGGGCGTTTCAAGAAAACCGAACTGGTTTACGCGGCTGAAGGAACTCATGGAAACAATCAAACCGATATTTGGACCTTCTGGCGTTTCAATGGGACACATTCTTCCATAGTGGCTGTAATGAATGTCCCGAACTTCAAATCCGGCCCTTTCACGGGAAAGACCGCCGGGACCAAGGGCATTCAGCCTTCTTTTATGCGTTAGCTCTGCAAGCGGATTGGTCTGATCCATAAACTGCGAAAGCTGACTGGAACCGAAAAATTCATTGATTACAGCCATAATGGGCTTAATAGAAATCAGAGCCTGAGGCGTAATGATGTCGATATCCTGGACTGTCATACGTTCACGAACGACTCTTTCCATTCTGCTGAATCCAACCTTGAGCTGATTCAGAAGAAGTTCACCTACACTTCGTACACGGCGGTTTCCAAGATGATCGATATCGTCATAGTGATATTCAGGGACTTCATTCACAAGATTCACAAAATATTTGAGAGTTTCCACAATATCGACTGGCCGAAGCGCTCTATCGTCGACATCGGTAAACAATTTTTGATTATGATAGGAAAACTTATTATTAATTTTATATCTTCCCACGCTTCCAAGATCATAGGATTTTTCAGAAAAGAAAAGACGGTTCAACTCATTTCTTGCATTTTCAAGATTGAATGGCTCGCCGGGACGCATGGTTGTATGAAACTTCTGCAGGGCCTGATCCGATGAATCCACTCCGTCTTTTTCGAGACAGTTAATGATCGTAACATCGTCTTTGCCGCCCGGAAAGACCAGCAGCTCAACCTGCTTAACTTTTAATTCTTTTAAGATGTCAATGCTATCTTCGTTGATTTTTTCTCCGTGATAAAGCAGAACTTCGTCGTTTTCAGGATTACGAACATCGGCGACAAGCCTTCGCCCAATAATTTTTTTCAACTCTCTTCCTGTCGTACCGGCAACTTTGAATTTTTCTGTCGCATAAAACATACGAAGAACTTCTTCATTGCTTGATGCTCCCATTGCTTTGAGCATCAGAGTTGCAGGGAACTTTTTCTTACGGTCAATTCTTGCCATAAGAATTCCCTTCGTATCCATTTCCAGCTCCAGCCATGAGCCACGGTATGGAATAACCCTCGAACTATGAATTCGCTTCTCTTTATCATAAAAGAAAAAGATTCCGGGGCTTCTGTGAAGCTGAGACACAACAACTCTCTCTGCGCCGTTGATGATAAAAGTTCCGTACCGGGTCATGATTGGAAGGTCGCCCATGTAAACGGTCTGTTCTCTTACTTCGCCTGTCTGCTTGTTAATCAAACGGATAATGGCCTTGAGTGGAAGAGCATATGTAACACCACGGCTTTTACATTCTTCTTCTTCCCATTTCAAATCTCCAAAAGAATAGGAAACATATTCCAGGACCATATCTTCATTGGGACTTTCAATAGGAAAGGTTTCCCGAAATACAGCTTCCAGCCCAAAGTTTTCTCTTTTATTGGGCGAAACATCCTGTTGAAGAAACCATTTATAAGAGTTAAACTGTATTTCAATTAAATCCGGGATTGCTTCGAAGTCTGTGATCTGGCCTAAATTTACAACCTTATCGGCAGTTGTGTTGCTCTTCGGATACGACATTCTTAATTTACCTGAGAGTTAAATTTTTTAAACAAACAATTTGCGGCTGTATGTACAAACCGCTCCTGAAACAGGCGAATTCATGATTCGCCCTCTTGTTCTGAATAATGCAATTGTTTATTTGCACTATTCAGAAATCGATTCTTCCAAAAAACTGGATGATCAGGCCGGGGCCAGAGCTACAGTTGCACCGGCAGCTTCAAGCTTTCCCTTCAGTTCATCTGCGGCAGCTTTAGCAAGGCCTTCTTTTACTACCTGGTCTCCTTTTTCAACGAGATCCTTGGCTTCTTTCAGGCCGAGTCCTGTTGCTTCACGAACAGCTTTGATCACATCAATTTTCTTTTCTCCAAAGCTTTTCAGAACAACGTTGAAGCTTGCATCAGCATCATCTGCAGCTGCGGCTGCACCGGGAGCTGCACCGGCTGCGGCAACTGCTACAGGAGCAGCAGCAGAGATTCCAAATTTTTCTTCCATTTTTTTTACCAGATCAGCAGCCTCTACCAAAGTAAGACTCCCAATCTGTTCTAGCAATGCATCAGTTGACATCTTTTATCCCTCTCTTTAATCGTTAGATTTAAATATTTCTTTTATAATTTATGGCAAATTCCCTGAAGGATTCCGCCATATTTAATGCCGTAAGGCACCATGATAAAAATTTATCCGTTTTTCTCTCCCACAGCTTTAATCGCACGAGCAAGCCCGGAAAGGATCTGATTCATTCCCGAAGCTATCTGCGACACAGGAGCATTAAGCCCTCCGGCGATTTTCGCAAGAAGCTCTTC
>JAOUOA010000023.1 GCA_029880625.1 Spirochaetia bacterium | reverse complement strand
GAATTATAAAGCAGAAGAATCAAGATTCCGCCGACATAGATTCCAAGAAAAAGATCTTCCTTTCGCATTGATTCCTGAAGATCTTTCTCGCTGTGAAGGACCAGAGGCAGGTGTATGGAGCTGATTGTATCAATCTTGAAATAAAAAACAGACTCGCTTCCTGGTGTCAATTTTCCCCTGAAGCTAAACTTTCTGTGTTTAAACTCCCTTTCCTCAAATGGTAGCTGATCTCCCATGTGCTGAACACTCCAGGTCCCATTCGTCTCTTTCTGGTACAGAGATATATGATCCAGGGTAGGCTGTCCTACAGTCAAAAGCAGCTGCCGTTCTGTATCGGTGTGAATTTTAAGGCGGATCCAGTGGGTTGATTGAGAAAATCCTTTGCTCCAGATTTCTTGATGGGATGGAAGAAATTGTGCGTCATATTTCTTTGTTGCAACATCATGAATTGTAAGGCTGTGATCGGGATCCTCAAGCGATTCTAAATAAAGTCCTGGATTGGAGATCTTATCGCCTTTATAAAAAATAGTTTTTTTTTCCCCGAAAAGAGGCACGGTTAAAAAGAGGGATAAATAAAAAAAAACAGAGAAAAATTTCACTGACAATAAAGGATTGCAAAAAATAAATTTTGAATGTTGTATTGATTTCATTGCCATACACAAACTCTCCAGATTAAAATTCATAAAAATATTGCAGTCAAGCCAAAATAGGAAATATTAAGATGTAAAATGACTTTAGTGCTGAATGGAAAACTGCTCAACCCAAATAACGGTCGGAAATAGTATAGAGCAAAAATTGTAATTTTTCATGTCTTCCAGTTTGTTTTAATGGAATAACAGTAACATAGAAATTGAAACATGTATATACCCAACATAAGGTATTTTTTACTGGACACATAAAGAGAGATCCTTTACCTATTTTTTGTGGATCAAAAAAAGGTAAAAATTGGAATCGTTGAAGATCAGGCTGAATTCCGCTCTCATGTTGAAGAAAGCCTGAAAGAAGTGCTCCCTGCAGAAAATGTTTTTTCATGGAATTCCGCTGAAGAGTTTCTGAGGGACCCTGAAGGGGATGGGCTGAACCTGATGTTTGTCGATATAATGCTTCCGCATATGGATGGAGTTCATCTCACACCAAAAATTCTTGAACGCAATCCGGAAACAAAAATTGTAATGCTTACAGCCGTTTTTTCAGAAGAGACAATTGTCAGAGCCCTTAAGGGAGGGGCTGTGGGTTATATTTTAAAATCCGAGCTTGAAGACATTATGGATGTTGTCGGACTCATTATGGCCGGGGGGGCAATTATCACACCCACCATTGCTTTTCGTGTCCTGAAAACATTTCAGGGTACGAAAAATGAAGATGATTCGACAAAGCTCACCAACCGCGAAACTCAGATACTGGAAGAGCTGATGGGGGGCTCCAGTACAGAGGAGGTGGCGTCTCTTCTTGATATCACAGTTGCAACTATGCGTACACACGTTCGCAATATTTATAAAAAACTCCAGGTAACCAATAAAATCCAACTAATGAAAAAAGCATCTGAGATGGGATTGATTTAATTAGAGAATCAATCCATTTACTTCACAATCTCCAGCTCGGCCCCAAACACTGGATGATTTTACAAAAGATCGATCTCAAGTATGTTGCCGAATGTAAATGCTTAATTCTTAAATTACAATCATTAAGGATCCCATATCGTATTATCAGGCTGAAGATTGCAGGTAAACGTAGCCATCAGCCATGGAGCAACTATAAAAAAACCGCCAACTACAATATCATCTGCGCACTGTTCAACTTCAGATTTCTTATAATAAGCTCCGTCATCTATATTGTAAATTCTGCTGTCATCGAATCAAGCGCTATTCTTAATCCAAAGCCTGGTATAATTGATGCATAGAATAAATCAAGCAACACATGGACCATAACTCTGTCCTGAATAATATTTTTTGCTTCAGAACCTTTCACATGTCCAGGATTCAATCCAAGTGTATTGAACAAAATACAGTTTCCTGAAAAAAATAATACAATTAATAAAGTAAAGATTTTTTTCATCATAATTCGCCTCTTTATTATTTAAGATTAACCAATCAAAATGAACTTCAGTCAATTATTTATTGATTGTAATTTTTTTTAACTGATGGTGATAATAGTCATATATTAAATTTAGCAACTTGTTGCGGATACAATATTCTCAAAACATTTGCAAATCTGGAAATTCTACAGGCCATTAGAGGAGGAAATATGGCCTTACTCTTGTTAAAATTTCTTACATCGTGATTGAATGGATTTTATATCTGGTCATTGAGAACTGCTGTAAAAGACAGATCTTACTGGATAGATATGCGGAACATGTCCTGTAACAAATGAATATTTAATTAGTCCTATCTCTGCCGGTTGGAAGAAGCATTAAACCTTTTCATTGTATCAACTGTTATATTGTGATCGTTTGGAAAAATCAAATTGCGTACCCATAACGGACAAGCCTTGGTACTTTCCTCCCCGGCCAGTCATTGCTTTTCCTTGACACTGATTTTGCATATTTAGAAAATTAATTTAGCAGCGGTTTTAAGCTGTCCAGGGGAATGATTTTTTACATAAAAACAGTGAAAATTTGCGTTGATTTTATCGTCCCATATTTAAATGAAATATAAAGTTGACCTGTCATTTATAGATAATGAGAAATTCCGATGAAATTGATCCCATAAAGCTGGATATAACAATTTCCAGCACTCCGGCCAATGTTTACAGGGCTGTAACTTCCCAAACCGATCTTCGGAAATGGTGGGCCTCACGGGTCATCCTTGCCCGAAATATTGTGGCTCAGTTCGAAGGTCAGGAAATGGAAATGCGTCTTCTCCAGGCCGAAAAATACCATCTTGTCCGTTACAGCTGGAAAGCTTTTGAAAATCCTTCTGAAAATACTGTCATTACTTTTGAAATTGAGGATATGGGCGCCGGCCGGGGAGGCAAAGCAGGAGAGGGCATCCATCTTACAGTCATCCATGACGGCTGGGAAAAAGAGTCCTTCAGAGAAAAGCAGGAAAAGATCTGGAAACTGGCCCTGCCGGGACTAAAAAACCTTCTGGAAAATAAAAAAGTGAATGCATGGTGGGAACAGGAAAAATCAGTGAGTTCGTTTCGTCCTGTTAAACTGCAGGGGATTAAACAGTTTGTTGATAGAATTGATAAAGATCCCAAAGGGAACGGTGAAAAAAAACAGGCGGCAAAGATTCTCGGGAAGTTATGCCAGACGCTGGATGGTCAGGGGAACTGGTTTATAAAAGAAAATAACAATGAAATTGAGCTTCGCTATAATGGAAATAAGGTTTTCGGAGCCATGAAAAACGGAAATTTAATCTTCAACTGGCGCGAAATTGAAAAAATGGTCGGTTCCATGTTCAAAGATTTTGCCCAGAGGCTCGGGCTTGAACAGGAAATTGATCTTCATATCGGCAAGGTTCAGGAAAAAATTCCTGCGCTTTCCTTTCATCCAGATCTCTTAAGCCAGTGGTTTATTGACGTAGTCCAGTACTGCAGGGAAAATTCAGGATGAATTTTGTCTGGTCCCGTTTACCGGATGGAACTATTGAAATTCAAATAAAAACTCCTGTTGTTGAAGTGGGTACGCTTTACAGACTGACTGCAGCCATTTATGCAATGGGTCTGGATATTCTTTCTGGAGATATCTCCTCGGATACAGGAGAAGACGGAATCCCTTATTCAAACGACAGGTTTATTCTGCAGCATACAAATTCAGAAGAAAGCGAAGGAGCTATTTCTGCTAAACTGGGGATTTTAATGGAGACCCTCCTCAGAGAGAATATGGATCCCGATGAATTTCTCAGGAAGGAAAAAATTCAGCCGCCCGTAAAACTGGAATTTTTTGAAACCGAACCTGTAATTCTTTTTCAAAATTCGAAAGAATGGAATGCCACTCAGTTTTATATAGAATCGCAGAATCGCACCGGCCTTCTTTTCCATCTTACAAGAATTCTTGCCAGAAAGAATGTTGATATTATTCGGGCAAAGATTCGAACTGAAAACTATCTCGTTAAGGATACATTTTATCTACAGTACAACGGCAGTTTTCTGGAACCTGATACTTCAAAAAAAATTGAATCTGAAATTCTTTCCAGAAGCGCTGTATGAATCAGGGGAATTTATTCCGCCAGATTTTAATTTCCTGAAGGATTTCTTTTGACGCCTGCATCACAATTTCGCAGCTGGTTCTGGAATCTTTTAAAAGCTGCTGGGTCTGTGCGGGAAGATTGGAAAATGCATCATGGCTGATTTTTTCCTGCAGAAGAAAATATGCCTTTTCAGTAGTTCTAAAAAAAAGACTGAATGTTTTTTCAAATACTTCCTGAAGTTCCCATCTTCGCACCAGATCGAGCTTTTCTTCTTCTTTTTTAGATTCAAGAACTTTTTTTTTGTCCGAAGGAACCCGCGCAAGATAGTAGTTGATAGGTCGCGGATACGAATACAGTTCTCTGTGGTAATTTACTGCCTTTTCGCCTCTCTGCCAGCATTCAATATCAATTTCTCTCTCGAGTTCATCAAACCGCTCTTTTTCTTCTCTGTCGAATAACTTTGTTTTTTTTATATAATTAATAAATGCATTCTGACGCTCTTTTGTTTTCTGGATTTCAGAAATGCATTTGTCAATAAAAGGCTTTTCGTAAAATACCACTCCTGTGAGATTTCTCTTTTCGAACGAGCCCAGCCCCCCCCTGTCGACATCCATAAGATAAGGGTCAAAATCTTCAGAAGATATGCCGGAATCCTGAGGAGATTGAAGTTCCCGGGAAGATGCGTTGGTTTCAAAAAATGAAGAAGGAGTTTCAAAGGAGTCATCAGATTTAAAATAATCCGGCATGTTTTGATCCAATTTGCTGCCGGAAAGGATTCCGCCTCTACCCGGTTTCTCAATAAGTTTTTCTCTTCTGATTTCTTCGCGAAGACGCAAAGCTTCCTCTTTAGATGTAGCCAGCCTGACTATTTCGACCTTTTTTGTCTTTAAATTAAATTTGGTCGCGTAGCGGTTGCCCATTTTGTCGATGTATTTTTTATTCAGCTGTCGAATCGAAATCTTTTCCGGCTGGATGTCGTTAATGCTGTTGATGTAAATATAATCCACGCTACTCTCCTTCAAAGATCGAGGCCATGTCTTTTTCAGTAAAGTAATAAAACTTTTTGCAGAATTCACACTGAATTTCAATCTGTCCATAATTCAACAAGGACTCTTCTGCCGCTTCTCTTCCAAGAGCATGGAGCATGGATTCAATTTTTTTTCTGCTGCAGCCGCAGTGATGAAAAAATTTGCCGCTGCCCAGAATCTTGATATTATGAAAGATTGGATTTGACTTGAAATTTGTCCTTACATTCTGGTCTATTTGAAGGAATTGATCCAGCATTCTATCGGGAGATTGTTCTGCCAGAAGGTTCACCACAGTTTCAGTGTCTTCAAAAGACGCGTCAGGCATCGCCTGAAAAAAATATCCTGAAACTTTTAGCGAATCAAGATCATTATAAATAGATTCCATTTTAATGAAGCTCTGGATCTGTTCCGATTTTCCGATATATTCTTCAAGATTTTTATATAAGGGAGCTTCCCGCATTTCAACTGTTGAAGAATATACCTTCGTAACGTCATCCCTCCATCTGTTTACAGTAAGAAGGCCTTTGCCTTTCCCGCTGTAAAGATCTCCATCCCAGTCTGCCTCCGGCCTTGATGCCATACAGCGGATTCCACCTTCATTGTTGGCGGTTCCAATCAGTCGGTGAAGAGGTCCTTTGCATTCAAGGTGCAGACTGACTGTAATTTTCTGCTGTTTGGATGCATGTGATGACAGGAAGTAGCTTCCCATCATCGTCTCGCCCATCAATGCTGCAACTTTCGCTGAAGCGTTATGGAGTCTGCCGATTTCCGCCGCTGCAGCGCTGTTTCGCGCAAGAAGAAAACGGTAGCGTAGATCGGGAAGGATCCCCCTGCAGGAAAAGTTATGCTTCTCGTTCAGTAAGTCCGTAACAAAAGCCATTTTAACTGTCCGGCTGACTCCTTTTCATGCCGGCAATTGCTGTAAAAAGAGTGCTGTAGTCATTGCCTGCATTCCATGCGATATAGCCGCCTCCTCCTGAGTCAGCTGCTCCTTTAATCTGAGCTGAAATATAATCTCTGTAGCTCAAACCGCTTGCTGAAACGCTCATCTTAAATACCTGGATATATGCAATAATTTTCGTTGATTCGCCGATGCGGTCCATACAGCTTTTGGTTCCGTCAAGAATTGTTTTGTAAGGATTCCGGATGCGGTTTGGATCTCCGTAAAAATGAGAAGGGTAAAGCATGGGATAGATGGTGTCCAGATGAGGCGAAAATACTTCAAGTTTTTGTCCAATAACATCATCTTGATTAAACGCAATTCTTCCGAAAACATCCGCTCCAACTCTGACATTGTAAGGCCGCAGTCTGTCCGTAATCATTTTGATAATTCCTGAAATCAGCATGTATCTCTTATCAAGCGGCAGGTTAAATCCTTTCATTTTGTCTGCAAAGCGAATATAGTCCAGCTGAACTTCCATGAATCCTATTTTTGCTGAATTTTCCGCTGAATCCGCAACATTTTTTAAATGCTTCATGGAAGGAGGATAATCTTTCAAACCGCCTTCAAATACAACAACTCTTGAAACAAGATAAAAATTATGTCTTAATGCATGGTTCAGGAATTCTTTCGAGGGCATTCGAGGCTGCACATCAATGACAAGGGTATTGATTCCGTAATTTTTTGCTTTCTGTAATAGAGGTAAGTAAATGTTTTTTTTGCGAATGGTCCTGTTGTTCAGGTAAATTCCTCTGTAGAAATCCGGCGCTCTGTGATTAAATCCGCTGCGGGGGGTGGGCGTCAGATTTGAAGGAAGAAGAATCGGAGGCCGTTTTGTTGGTTTTTCCAGAGCATCATGAGCCGTTTGATTTTTAAGCGGCTGTTCTTCAGGAATGATTTTAAGACTGTGTGTAATGATTCTTGATTTATTTTCATCTGATAAACCGCTATTTTTCAAAGAAGATGGATCAGGAATATGAATCCCCGGTTCATCCAGTTCTCTTTGTTTCAAGGAAACAAAAGTTTCTTTTGTTTTTTCAGAATTCTTATTTATTTCAATGATTTCATTTCTGTCCTGAAAACTTTTTATACTGGAACCGAGAGACCTGTAAAGCCCCTTGAGACCTGTTCCGGAAGGTCCGGGGATCAAAGGTACATCTGCTCCCGGTTCAAGAGCAAGATAGTTTAAAAATGATGTGCTTTTTTCAGAAGTTCGGATTGCAGATGCTTCCTGAATTAAAATAAACGTTAATATAAAAGTAATAAATACAAAAGTTTTTGTTTTCATAAATGTTTCCGTTTTTCACAGTATCGTGGATTTCAGGAAGATTTTCCAGGTATCAGTACATCATTCAGCAGCTTTAATGTAATAGATGAAAAGAATTTTGATTTTTCCAGTATGTGTTAATATAAACTCTAATATACACACTATATTATCGGATTAATTTAAAATACAGTATACAAAACTATCTGCTGATAATTCCGCCGGCCAGAACCGCTCCGGGGTGTTCTGAATTTTCATCTGAATAGATTACGGCGCTCTGGCCTGGGGTTACTGAGGAAACCGGCTCATTCATAGTTACAAGAATGGAGTCTCCTTCTTCAAAACCGTTCCAGGCAATTTTCGAAGAATGACCTGCATACCGAATTCCTGCATTCACTGGCTTGGAGCGATAACGGATTTGAATTTTACAGGGATATAATATTTGCCTGTGATCTTTTTTGAAGAATTCCGGATCCAGGCCCTGAAAGTTTACCTGTTCGATTTTAAATCCATTTTTGTATGTTTCTTTTTCTGTTCCAAGAATGACGTCGCCGTTTTCTTCTATTGCAAGAACATAAAGAGGTTCGCTGAATGCAATTCCCATGCCCCGTCTCTGACCGATGGTAAACTGCTCTTTTCCGCTATGTTCACCGAGAATTTTTCCATCGGATGTTTTAAAGACTCCTGGTGTGAAAAGAACACCTTCTTTTTTAAGGAAATTTCTGTAATCATTATCCGGTATAAAGCAGATTTCCTGAGATTCTTTTTTTTCAGCAACAGGCAGTCCGTTTAATTTTGCAATTTTTCTGACTTCTGATTTCTGCATATTTCCAAGCGGAAATACCGTTGATTGAATGGCTTCCTGACTGAGACCGTACAGATAATAAGACTGATTTTTAATTTGATCGGCTCCGTCCGCCACGCTCCATCTACCGTTTTCGAGCTGAATGGTTTTTGCATAATGCCCTGTTGCAATTCTGTCAATTCCAAGAGCGCTGGCTTTTTCAAGTAAAGCGCCGAATTTTATAAACGTATTGCAGTCAACACAGGGATTGGGGGTTCTTGCCTTTGAATAATCGTCTTTAAAACGGTCGATCACCCGTTTTTTGAATTCTTCTTCCATTTTAAGAACGTAAAATGGGATATCCATTGCTGACGCAGAAATTCGTGCATCTTGAATATCCTCCGGACTGCAGCAGGATCGATCGCTTTTACAGCCTGTATCATATTCAAATACGCGAAGGTTCACACCCGTTACGCTGTAGTTTTCATTTTTCAGGATCAGAGCGCTTACAGCGCTGTCCACTCCTCCCGACATGGCTACCAGTATTTTTTGCTTTTCTATAATCATTCAGTTTCTGATCTTTTTACTTTCTGGCGGATCAAGCCGGAAAATCGATTCATTTTTTAGTTCTGACGGATCGGTCATTTCTGTTAAAATAACAAATTTTCTAAAGAGAGGTGAGGGAAAAAGATTAATTTACAATCGGAAATACATAAAAATCTTTTGATTGCACGGCAATCTGCCGTTTCATGGTTATCATTAAATTAAAACGAGTTCATGAAAAGATCAGATAAAATTTTTTGGATGTTAAAGGCTGCAGGAATCGGTACAGTGCTTCTTTCAGCAGGAATTTCCGCAGATCCTCTTTCCAAAATCCAGGCTTCCCATGCCGCTTTTTCTCCGAATTCAGACGGATATCGAGATTCTGTATTCTTTTCAATTCAAAATCCATCCTCTGAAGTTCTCCATCCCTCTGACTGGAAAGTGATCATTGAGGATGCTTCAGGGAATATAGTAAAAACATTTTCTGCAGACCGCCGCTGGATCCGTCCTCATCCTTCAATTTCGAATTTTTTTATTCCAGACCAATATTCCAGAAGACAGCTCAGAATTTTTCAGGATCTGGAATGGAACGGTAAAAATGAAGAAAACAGAGTCGTTCCGGACGGGATATATTTTATTTCATCTGAAGTTACTGATCAAAAAGGCAAGGTGCGTTTGTTTCAGAAAACATCTGTATCAGTAGATACTGTTCCTCCCAAAATTTTTATCACTCCTGAAAATTCGATTCTGATTGTTCCGTCAGATTCTGAAGGAAAGCCTTTGAGAAATACCAATGAAGTTTCCATATTGCAGAACTCCGATTCGGAAGGTATTTTTTCGGGAAGAATTGTTGATTTAAAAGGGAAAACAGTTGAAAAACGGTTATGGAGCAGTGTTCTCCCTGAAAGAGCCCTGTGGAACGGCAGAACTGTAAATGGAAAACCTGCAGATTACGGTATGTACAGATATTTTCTGACTGCTGAGGATGATGCAGGAAACCGCTCTTTCGCAGAATACGGAAATTTTATCATTACAGAAAAAAAGCCGGAAATTTATTTGGACTGCGAAGATTGTCTGTTCAATCCTCAACATGAGAAAGCAGATTTTAAAATTGTTTTTTTTAACAAAATAGATAGGTATAAAATTCTTAGTAAACTTCAAAAAGCGGATTGGCATTTTGAGATTTTTTATGAGAACGAGCCGATTCCCCTTTTTTCGAAGAAAGGCAGAGGATTTCCTGATCGTCTCAAAGCTGATTTAAATCGTTCCGGCCAGAAACTCAAGGATGGTAAATACAGAGCAAAACTGACATTTCGTCTGAATAACGAACAAATTGAAAGTCCGATTTCATCTTTTATTTTAGATTCAACTCCTCCGCAAGTCAGCTGGAAAACTTCCTCGGATATGTTTACTCCTGACGGAGATTTTCATGATGATACGATTCTTTTTTCAGGAGATTATCATGACTTTTCAAGAATTGACAGCTGGCTTCTGCAGGTTTACATCTGTCCTGATCTGGAAAAATCCCCTGTTACTCTTTACCGTTCTTTCAGAGGAAGAAACTTTTTTCCTGAAACAATCCGATGGTCCGGCGTCGGAGATATGGATCAGGATCTTAAATCCAATGAATTTCTGGAGTTTAGATTTTTTGTAAAAGATAAGGCCGGAAATGTTTCCGGCATTATTAACGGAAAATTCAAAACAGGCATACTTGTTAAAAATTTTGATGCAGAAGGGAAAATTTTAAAGATTCAAATTCCCGAACAGAGATTTTTTCGTAATCAGACGGAATTGACATCCATCGGGAAATCTGTCCTGAGAGATTTCCTGGGTTCGCTGGACCGCTATGCATGGTACCACATTCATCTTGAATCGCATGTTTCATTTCCCGGCGTGGAAGAGGAAAATCTGGATCTAACAGAAAAGCGGTCAAAAAACATATTTCAGTATCTTTCCGGAAAGGTAAAAAAAGACAGGCGCATGGATTACCGGGGATTCGGAGAAAGTGAAATGATTGAAATCAAAGATGATCCCTTTGTTCATTACAGAAACAGCAGAATTGAAATTACGCTGGAAAGGAAGGATGTAAAAAAACGAGATTGAAGTCAAACAGTACAGAGATTTCTCTTCTGTACTGTTTGATTCTGAATCAGCCTTTGAGCTGAGAGGACTTTCCCGTATTTTCCCAGGAGAAAGTTTTTCCTTCGCGTCCAAAGTGTCCGTATGCGGCAGTGTCTCTGTATTTCCTATCTTTGCCCAGAAGATCCAGTTCTTTGACAATGTTGCCCGGAGAAAATTTAAAAGCATTGAGAACACGTTTTACAATTTCTTCTTCGCTGACTGTCCCTGTTCCGAATGTATCAACGAGAACTGAAACCGGCTCGGGGTACCCGATGGCATACGAAAGCTGAACTTCAGCTTTTTTGGCAAGACCGGCCGCCACAATATTTTTGGCTGTATACCGTCCCATATAGGCGGCGCTTCTGTCTACTTTGGAAGGATCTTTGCCGGAAAATGCACCGCCGCCGTGTCTTCCATAACCGCCGTAAGTATCTACAATTATTTTTCTTCCTGTCAGTCCTGCATCGCCATGGGGTCCTCCCACTACAAATCGTCCTGTAGGATTGATTAAATATTTAGTGTCTTTCAGAAGAGATGCGTCAATGGTTTTTTTAATTACCTGCTCGATGACCATTTCTTCAAGAGCTTTATGCTCCACGTGCTCTTTATGCTGTGTAGAGACGACAATGGTATCAATTCTGGTGGGTTTACCATCTATATACTGAATCGTGACCTGGCTTTTTGAATCAGGTAGAAGATCAGACAGGGTTCCGTTGTGTCTGAGTTCAGACATTTTTTTCATGATATTCTGCGAAATCTGAATGGGCATGGGCATCAGTTCAGGAGTTTCATCAATTGCAAAACCGAACATCAGGCCCTGGTCGCCTGCCCCCTGCTCTTTAAAGAGACCTTCACCTTCAGATACCCCCTGGGAAATATCAGGCGACTGCTCATGGAGACGGACCTGAACTTCTGCTGTTGCAGCATTAAAACCAATATCCTCGCTTGTGTAGCCGATATCTTTTACAACTTCTCGGGCTATTTTTTCAACATCAACTGAAGTTTTGGATGTTACCTCGCCTGCTACCATGATAAAGTCTGTTGTAACCAGCGTTTCACAGGCGACTCTGCTTGATGGATCTCCTGAAAGGTATGCATCAAGCACTGCATCGGAAATTTGATCGCAAATTTTATCGGGATGTCCTTCTGATACGGATTCTGAGGTAAAAAGAAAATCTTTCAATGTATTATCTCCATTTTATTTGGTTTTTCAGTAGTTAAAAAAGCATACACAGGTACTGACTGGATTTTGATATTAAGCAAATAAATCGATTTGGCCTGAATTCTGAGCTTTCTGACTGATGAAAAATTCAATGCAGTCCTGAAACGTCAGTACATTATGAAGCCTCTTGACATTTTTTTCTGGAGGCTCAGGCAGTCAATGAAAAGTAATTGATCTAGATGATGAAAAAGATGCCTCTGGATCAGATCATTCTTATGAAATTGCTCTTAAAATATGTTTTTCGGATTTTTTTGCTTTTTGCAGGTGTTATGATGATCCTTCTTCCTCTGAATGGATGCGTTCGGTATCTTATTAAAGCAGGTTATGGACAGATGAAGATTCTGAGCGCCAGACAACCCATTTCTGAGGTAATCCAGTCTCCCGATACGGATGAAGCTACACGCAAAAAACTCAGGCATGTCCTGAAGATTCAGAAATATGCTGAAGATTCCATGGGACTGGATATTTCAAATTCCTATAAAAAATATGCCAGAATTGACAGAGATGCCGCTGCATATAATGTCACGGCCTCTGAAGAACTTGCATTTATACCGAAAACTTGGTACTTTCCAATAGTCGGCAGAGTACCCTATCTAGGCTTTTTTTCCCGTGAAGAAGCGGAAAATTTTAAAAAGGAATTGGAGAAGGAAGGATGGGATGCCAATGTTTCAGAAGTTTCTGCATATTCAACTCTTGGCTGGTTTGAAGATCCTTTGCTTTCATCACAGCTGAGTTATCCTGATTGGTATTTAACCCGCCTGATTCTCCATGAAGCTACTCATTCTACTGTCTGGTTCCAGGATGATGTCAATTTTAATGAATCTCTTGCTACCTTTGTGGAAATTGAAGGAGCGCTTCAGTATTATTCAGCCACAGAGGGCAGACAGTCCATGCTCAGGAAAAAAAAATTTATAGAAGAAAATCAAGCTCTTGTCGCAATTATTAACAA
>JAOUOA010000373.1 GCA_029880625.1 Spirochaetia bacterium | reverse complement strand
TTATTTTACTCAGATCCCGACCCTGTAAACCAATAAAATCCGATGGCCTTCATTTACTTTTTAAAAACTGAAAATATTTTCTGGAATTTTATTTTTAGATAAAATTCTGCATCGGACAGATTTTTATAAATTTATAAATGGCTTATCTTATATATAAGAAAAAATGTATTTATTCCTTCGGAGGATTCAGGATCGTCAAGCCGTTTTGTTTTAAAAAATCCGTAGTCCTGTATGTGCCCTTTGGGGCACATACAGGATCACAGGCAATTTCGATGCCTTCAAAATTAAGGAGCCACGTTGCTCCGCCGATCCATTTAAAGTATATATTCATAGGGCCGCTTCGCTTCCTGAGGAGTTCCCCTGCAGGTTTTGATTTTCTGGATGCAGATGTTTCACCGGATATTGAGTTTATACCGGGACACCGATTTCGACGCAAGGGGCTGGATATAGGCATTGGCTATCCAAACCTGATTGCCACCAACCGTCAGACGTGAGGGCTTATATCAACTTCCATTTTTGTTCACGATATACCCGATCACATGGTGTCGGGATTCGGCGTAACAGATCATCGAAGCGAAGCGAAGCGATGGCGCTGATCCAGCTCTATCATCCTGGGAATCCGGGAAAGGATCATGCGAAGGAGAGTTGGAAAAAAACGATCTGGATTATAATCGCAAAACAGAGATTAGACTTATGATACAGGATACCCTGTCCATTATTGACATTGAGACTGTAAACAGAGGAATTGAATTGATCCCTGTAACCATTCATATCAGCAATGGTAAATGTTCATTCACAGCAATGACGATACCACGATTTTAAATTAAATATTTTCCCGGAGATAGCAGTTCCTTACAAGACACAATTTCTTTTTTATGATTAGAATAGGATTCTAAATTTCTTTATCAGAGAAATATATTTAAAATATGAGGTAAATAGTAATGAGAATCTTAGTAAAATCAGGGCAATTCATGATGTTCTTAATGTTTATGGCATTTGCTTCCTGTGCATCAAAGACTTATATGACAAAGGGGGAATTTGCAACTTCTGGAATAAAAGTCGGTGTATCAAAGAAAATGATTGTTGAAAAACTGGGAGAACCAACTGATGTCAGCGACCGAAGCCAGGCATGGTCAGGAAACAAGCCTGCACTTGCATGGTGTTATGTACCTTTCCTTTGCAAATACATGCCAATGAGATATTCTGTTTTGAATGTAGCGCTTGATGAAAACGACAAGGTCACTTTTGTAAAACTAACCTAAGAGAAATCAAACTAACTACAACGCAGAAACATAAAAATCGTCCTCTACTGAGGAGCACCCGCCTCAGTAGATGCTCGATGCTCTTTAATCTCTCATTTATTTTCAGGCTGAAGATTAGTCTAATTTATATTGAAAAACAAGAACTAAATTGATTCAGCAGTTTCAGCGACCCTTTCACCTTCAACTTTCTCAAATGGACAGCCGCCACTTCGTTTTGCTCACCAGATATAATTTTAAGCCAGGTTTTGCTGCCTGCCGTTATTTTTATGTCTGGAACTTGCATATGACTTCCGCGAACAACGTTCAGAGTCTCATTTCTGATCTGGATTGTTGCTAGAATATTTTCTGAAGAGGTAAATGTAAAATGATAACCGGCATTCAACTTGATACCTTCCGCAAAATTTGGCTGAAAACTTTTCAGACTTGTCAGTGATTCTATTAGTGTTCCATCAATCGTGAAATGTTATTCGCTAAGCATATTATAATTTCCGGCAAGAGCGATTTCTTCTCTGAGAAAAATGCATACCGACAAATGATATAGTATTTTTAGATACAAATTTTTAAGTGGAAGAGGAAACGGCAGGAATAAAGCCGTTCACATTTTTCAAGGATCAATTCTGAACTATCGGAAAATTCTAAGTTTTTTTGAAAATACCAGGCGAAAAACAGAAATAAAATAAAAAAACTGCCGGCTTAATTTCTGCTCTTCAATGAGTCCGTAACTTTTATAAAAAGAGATGGGAATTTCAATACAGCGCATATGATATCGGACAATTTCAACCATCATTTCTACAGAAAAGGTTTTTCCTTTGTCGCGAAGGTCAGGAAATATTTTAAGAAAAGAATCTTTCCACACAGCGCGGTACATGCATCCAATGTCAGTAAATCGGGGTTCCTGGCCCCACCACAGGATTTCTACCAGTTTGCCAAGCCCCACATTCAGCCAGCGGTAAAGCCAGTTCAGATTGGCGCCCTGCTCCATGAGCTGGCGTGTGGTGCGGGTTCCCACGACCATATCGCAGTCTTTTAAATATTCCATCAGCTTGGGTAGGTCTCTTGCGCGAAAGCTCCCGTCTCCAGCAGCAAGGACTATAATGTCGCCGCTGGACTTCTTCATCGCATCATAGATTGCCGGAGCGTAATAAATGCCGGATCTGTTTTGCTTTGAAGCGCCTTCAAGCATTTTTACAGGAAGGCCCTTTACAATTTTTTTTGTACGGTCTGTACTTCCCATATCGACAACAATAATTTCATTTACATGTCCCTTAAAATCGCTGATCACATCGGAAATTGTATATTCATTATTGAGCACAGGAATAATAAGACTTGTTCTGTAAGATGAAAACTTTTCACTTCGCAGAAGGTAATTTACTGTATAATAGTCAGCAAGCGAATTTATATTAAAATAACGCCCTTTCAGAAGCGAGGCATGAACTCTTCTGGTTTCTTTTGCCATTTTATCAATTACATCTGTCAGTTCCACAACGCCGCTCCGGGAAGATTCGGGCGTTTGATCAAAAAAATCAAAATACTCATGGCTGAAAAAATAGGAACCCAGCCCCAGAAGCGTATTTTCCGGATTCTGCGGTTTTTCATAGAGCTGAATGACTCTGTCCTGATCCAGTTCTACAGAATAGTTTTTTCTGATGTCGGATACAAAATTTGTATTAATGGTGGCGATCATGGCTCCAGGATTCTTTTTCGCTTTCCAGCTTTTGAGCATGGACTGGTGATTGATATTCAGATAGAACTCATCGCCCAGTATCAGAGAAAAATCGCCTTCAATTTTATCTCTAAGACTTGCAACATCCGAAGCAAGGCCTTTTTTTGTCCATAATGCAGACTCTATCTGAACGCCGGGAAATTTTTTTTGAATTCTTTTAATTTCTTCAATTACGATTTCTTTTAAATGTCCTACAAGAATGTAGAGTTTTTTTACTTTGAAAATTTTTACCTGAATTTCAACATTCCTCTCCAGGAGACTTTGATTTTCAAAGGAAAAAAGAGGTTTGGGAACATATGTTGTTCTTGGATAAGCGCGGGTCCCTTTCCCTGCTGCTGCTATCACTCCTGTAAGATCGGACTTCATAAATGACATTCTTTGTCCGGCTCTATGCAGGTCAATCACTTAGTACCTGCATAGAATCCTAGGCAATCAGGCAACATCCAAATGATAAAATAAATAAAAAAATCTTTCCATCTGAATCTGACTTCATTTATTTGTCTTCGAGAACAAAATACAATCAGAAATTTTTGGAAATCTTCTACCATAAGAATTTTCTTTAACAAGCTATCATTATATCATGCAGTACCCTGGCTCTGGCAGTTTCAATCAAGACATCATAACTACATAAGGAATATTACAAATGAATCAAAATCTCAATCCCGATGAATTAAAAACCTTCGGACAATTAAAAGCATCCGGTTACCAATATAGAAGCGTCAAAGAAGAGATGTCCTCCAATCTGGCATCCCGCCTCAGAGAAAAAAAAGAAGTATTTTCTGAAATCCACGGATACGAAGATACCGTTCTGCCACAGCTGATT
>JAOUOA010000372.1 GCA_029880625.1 Spirochaetia bacterium | reverse complement strand
TTCCTGCATGATGCTGAAAGCGGGCAAGAGAAGATACCTCCCATCCGTGAATCAGATGATGTGGGATTTTTGCAAGACGATACTTGCTGAAAATTGAAAAGAATCCTGCAGTAACCGTAACCCAGAATGCTATTTTAAGCCATCTGAAAATTCTTTCCCTGCCCCGTTCATCAGAAGAATACGAAATTACCCAGAGTGCGGCGCCAATAAGAAACAGATCCCTGACTTCTGTCTTGAAAACATGTTTCGTCATTTCTCCATTCAGAGTATTGATGAAATACGAGAAAAGAAGAGAAATATAAATTCCTGATGCGGGAAACAAAAGATGAGGAAAACGAAAAGGCATTTTCCAGATATTTTCACTTTCGATCATTTTTTTACTGAACTTCTGATATAGATTCAGCGCTATCCATCCCGATACGGCAAGAAACAGTCCGAACTGAGATAGACTGACAGAAACAGAAAAAAATACAATTGCTATAAAACCGCCTGCAGTACTGATCCGAAAAAAGAGTCTTTCAGGCGGTTCATTTCTGAAAATATTATTCAGTAATAATTTTTTCATGACAGATTAAAAACTTATTCCGAAAAACCGCAGATACTGTAAACCATATTTATTTGGTTTCTGCAGAAGGATTCCTTTTAAAATACATATGGCATCGATAGAAATTGTTTGCATTAAATCTTGCAGAATTCACTTTATGAACTCTGCTTTCGAAAATTCACTGAGAACCTGAAGATACTGATTCAATAAAAAGGAATCAGTTAAAAAAATATTTTTAATAAAATATCAATAAAAGATTGCATTATTGAAGCACGACCCCATAAGATAAATAAATGAAGAATCAGAAAGAAACTTTAGCTCTTGCAGTGATCTGGATTTTACTGATCGGCATATTCCAGTCCGTACTCCTTTCTTCCATCCCGGATAAAATTGAAAAAATCTATCAATCAAAAAAAAGAGCCGTCATTACCGGAAGTTCAAAAGAAGATCCATCTGCAGGAAGCGCTCTTTTTGACCGAAATTTAAATAAAGCAGAATTGCTTCCCTTTATAAAAAATCAAAACTCAAACAGTATCAGCCATAAACCGCCTCAGAATGTATCCTTTTTTCAGACAGAACTGTTTGTAACGCACTTTCCGGGCAGCCCTCCTCTCGCCAATCCGTTAAAAGAAATCATTCTCTGGCCGGGTACCTATGAATCGGGAATCTTCAGCAGAAAATATGCAAGACCTTCCCTCATCCGCCTGATTTTTTTTGAACAGGAATTTGTCGATACGGACAGAGAATTCCGCCTTCCGCCTCCACCGTTTTATATTTTAGAAAAAATGATTGAACTGCCTGACCGTGAAGGACCGTTTATAATTCAAAACACTTTTCTTCCTGCTCCAAAAGTTTCAAAAAAATTTCCCGAACATATTTTTCAAATTATAATGAGAGTTGAAATTCTTGATATTTATCCAGGAAATGAATTTCCAGAAAAAACAGCGATTGCTGAAATTGACTACAGAACAGAAATTCCGGAACATGAAGCAATGAAGTTTCGTCAAAGTAACTGATTCGATTTATGGAACTCAATCAAGAATCCCTGAAACGGCTGCTGCGGAAAAATATTTTTTTCAGAGCTTTCAAACGCTATATGGCCAATCACAATCTCATCCGTGCCGATGCGATTGCCTATTCCATCGTACTGTCAATCATACCGCTTTTTACAGTTCTCATTAAATATGCCGAAGTGGATCAGGATACGATCCGTCTTTACATCGCTCAATTTATGGCCGCTTACGGAATCCCGGACTCGGCAGAAATCATTCTGGTTCTTGACGGAATACTGAAGCGGGCAGATGCAATCGCAGGAGTGGGTACCCTGTTTGCAATTTTCGGAGCAACAAATGCTCTTCGCCATCTTGAAACTTCTTTTAACTCGATCTATCAGACAAAAAGCCGTCCTCTTTTTTACAGGTTTTCGCTTCATATCAGCGCCATCATTATCATCCCGGGCATTACCATTCTTCTGGGAAGTTCCGTACTTTACTTATTTAAAAGCATTGAACCTCCCGGTTTTATGAGCATGTCCCATACGGATCAGAATATCTGGATTGCAAACAACAGAGGCTACCTGTTAAAAATTCAGGATTCGAAAATTACAAAGATCAAACTGTCTGAAAAAATTACGACAGGCGCTCCGTTCCGGGATATTTATTTCAATACTTATACAGGCAGATCAGGCAGAAGCTGGGAAATGAACATAAATACATCTCAGACGAGAATCCATGCTTCTGATTTTCTCCGCTTGAAGAAAATTGTTGCATTAAACAGCAATATTTATGTAATTTCGAATAATGGAATCATCTTCTTTTCCGGCGATGGCGGCCAGACATGGGATTACAATACAATCAATATTCTGTCAAAGAATTCAACCGTCCAGCATCCCATCACAGAAGATTTATTCATGGATCCTTCCGGTGTTGTCTTTTTACTGACATCAACTGCAAAAGGATCACAGCTGATTACACTTAATAATAAGGAATATTCAATTATCTCATTCCAGAATATTTATAAAGAAATCATCTATCTTGAAACAGGCACCCCTCATTATCCTCCTGGTTTTTATCTGGCGGGAAGCGGAATCTTTTCGTATTCTGAAAACGGATCTTACTGGAGCCGCGCATTCGAAGCAAATTACGCCAACCGAAAGCCCCGGATCAATATGATTGCTTCCAACAGAGAAAACCGGATTCATTTTGCAGGAAATCATAGCGCACTCTGGTTCAATGAAGACGGAAAAAACTACTATCCTGATATCAGAGCCGAAAATATTTATTACCAGCAGTCTTTACATGGGATCGCCTTTATTTCACCGGATGAGGGTATCCTTTACGGCAATAACAATCTTTTCCGTTTTACAAGGGACGGAGGAAATACCTGGCTATATCCTGAAAATAAAATCCTTTCCCGTTTCAGTTTTTTTTCTCACGAACTGCTTGAAGACCGCATTTTGATTGTCGGAGAAAATGAAACACTGCTTTCATTAAGAAATCCAAAAATCACAGATACCCTGGACAGCACCGGCCGGCCCAGAGTATCATTTGATATAGAAATTCTTCACAAGCGTTCCACAGCGCTTTCCTTTCTTTATAATATTCTGGCTTATCTCATTATCTTTATCTTATTTTTTGTATTTTTTCTTCTGCTCTATGTTCTTCTGCCCAATGCAAAAGTTATGCTTATCCCTGCCGTCATTGGTTCTGCTTTTACATCGACGGCTCTTCTGTTTTTTCTCATTGGAATCCGTCTGTGGTGGTTGTTTTTTGCAAAAAGCGTCAGCATATACGGAATCTGGGCCGTTGTTCCCATCGGTATGCTGATTCTTCTGATCCTTCTCCAGATCATTCTGTTTGGACTGGAACTTTCCTGTCTCATACAAAAAGATCATTTTAATAAACCGAAAGAAGTTGCATAAAGAAGCGTATGTTTTAGAATTCAGTCATGGAAATTCATTTCACTCCCATCCAGGAAATATCGCCTTCGAAAGCGGCCGATCCCGATCAATCCATCTGTCCGGAATACGGAAAAAAAATGGACGACTTCCATGAAGGCGATGTTCTGCTTCATCCCCGTTCCATTACAATTCAGGCAGAAAGCGCCTTTGAATACACTTCAACATTTCATGAGGCATGTCCTCTCTACAGAAGCAGAGAATATGCTCTTTCGCATGGATTTACCGATATACCGGTTCACCCTCTCCATGCATTCAACATAGCCCTTTCCCTCGGCGTACAGAATAATTCAGAACAGGCAGTGGCAAATCTTGGATACTACAAT
>JAOUOA010000370.1 GCA_029880625.1 Spirochaetia bacterium | reverse complement strand
GCTCTTCCGATCTCCCAGACAGCTCTTGAAAGACAGCTGATTGGAGATGATGTAGAACTGGAAGAAAACGGCTGGCTGATCGCATCGGCAAAAAGCTCAAAAGGACATGCGCAGAATCAGGAAATCAGTAAAGCGCAGGCTATGTACAGAGAAATCGGAATTCTTGAATATCTGGAAGAGGATATCCAGAAATATAAAAAATCAGGTGTAATTGGCGAATCCTTTAACGGGGAACTGAAAATTCTGCCTCCCGGGATCAGGGCTTCTGTAGACGCTGACGAAATCAGCAAGGTCTCCCTTATTGTTCAGGAAACAAACCGTGCAAGAGTAAATATTTACAATTATTTTCTTAAGAGCAAAGATAAAAATAAGGGCAGAGCATGGACTGATAAAAATTACAAGTATAAATACTTTAATCTTGTAAAATCAGGAGAATGGAAACAGAATAAAAATGGTTCCTGGGAGAAGATTAAATGACCCGTCTGATGTTCAGATTATTTTTTCTAGCTCAGTCAGCTTTATTCTTCTTTGCTTCCTGCAGAAGTCCGCAGCTTTTAAATCCGGAAACCTTTAATTACGAAAATTTAAAAACATCATTTTACGTCCAGCATCCTGACGGGCATCTGCCTCTTACCATCAATCGGGGGACGAACAGCACTCCTTATGTATACAGTAATCAATTTCTGATTTTTTCATCTGATAAAAACGGCGGAAGAGATATCTGGATGCGTGATCTTACCAGTACAGTCTCTGTTCCCCTTGTTTCACACCCATCCGACCAGCATTCGCCTCATGTTTCGTCGGATGGGAAATATATGGTTTTTATTTCTGAGAACAGAGATATTGATGGAGATATTTTTCTTGCACGGCTCTACAGCAAACCTGAAAAAATCATCAAACAAATCCTGTCAGGCGCAGACGTATCAAACTTCTGGGATTCATCCGTGAATCTTTCGGAAAAAATTGAAAAAATATTTCTAAAGTCTGAAAACCCTGAATGCAGGGGAAGAGCTTCAGAAAGCAATCCGATCTTCAGCCCGGATCAGACGAAAATATACTATCTGAGCAACCGCTGTTCCATGGGACAGAATTCTGTCTGGATGCTTGAAATACACAAAAAAAAGATTATTAAAGAGCCTGTTCGTTTATCACAGGATGCTTCTCAGCTGTCCATGAGTCCTGACGGTAAGCATCTCGCCTATATCAATTCCAGAAGACAGATTCAGATTCTTGAAACGAATTCCGGCAGTATCCGTACCGTAGATCTTTCCGAATATCAGAACAGTCTGATCGTGCACCCCGGCATCTCAGATAACGGCGAAGTTTTTTTTGCATTCATTTCGGAAGATACCAATGGAGACGGAAAAATCCGCCACGATGACAATGCTTCCATATACAGTATAAAGCTTGAAGACAAACTTAAAAAGAAAACACTGCTGCTTGAAAGCTTTTCCCCTGTTTATAATCTTCATTACTCAAATTTTTCTGGAGGAAGCCTGGTTTACAGCGCCAAAAAAAATAACAATATTAATCTTTATCTGCTGAACAGTAAAGGAATCATTCCCCGGCAAAACAGCATCCACGAACAGTATCTTTTCTCTAAACTTCTGAAAAATACGGATCCGCGAAGATATTATTTATCGCTGGAATCAACGATACGCTATTTTTCTGATGATCGCAACAGAAGAATATATGAAGGTCTTGTTGTTTCGGAGATGCAGAGGTCCGCTGCAAAGATTAAAGACCGGATTCTAAAAAATCATATCTTACAAATTTCAAACTCAATACTAAAAGACAATCCTTATGCACAATTACGGTACAAAATTGAAATACAGAATGCTCAAAAAACCGGATCCATTCACAATTTTCTTGCAAAAGTCAATCCTGGCAACGATAAAATAAATTCTCCCCTGATCGCACGCGGGCTTCACGACCTGGCTGAAACTTATTTTAACGCCCGGCGTTACTCTGAATGCAGAAAATACACCCTCCAAATACAGAAAAAATATCCAGACTATGCACAAATCAACTTAGTGAAGCTGCTTCATGCAAAATCAGATCTTTTTTTAAATAAAAGGATTACTCCCGACATAAATGAGATTTCAAAAACTTTCGGGACTACGCAGTATCGAACAGAACTTGAAAACATGGTTTTTAATTATTATTATGAAATTCCCGGAAAAATGTTTGCGGCATCAATTCTTACAAACGAGCTGAAAAAAAAAGATCTTGCTGATTCTATGAGACTTACTATAACAACAGCTCTTGCATATATTTATTTTGATCAGAATAAAATTTTTCATTCCAGAAATCTTCTTTTTTCCCATATTCACAAAATACCGGACAGCAGCCCGATTTATATTCGCGCATGGAAACTGGCATCTATGCTTTTTGAAAGTGAAAATAATTTTCAGGGCGCCAATGATGCAAAAATCCGTTATGGATCGCGGTATACTAAAAACTCCGGAGTATCATTAAATAAAAACGACTTTATAAAAATCATAAATTCCTCAAAAATAAGCATTCAACAAACAATTGACACTGCCCGCAGCATTAGTTTGAGGATTCGAAACACAAATCATAAAAGTCTATTTCGTCCTGCAGGCCTGATCCGTCAGGCCGAAATACCTCTGAAAACCGGCGAACAGCAGGAATTAAAAGAGTTCTGCAAAGAAGGATCGCCTTCCGGTTCTCTGTTAATGCTTCTCGGGAAAAAAGAATTTCTCCAGCAGTACATTCAGTTCTGCACAAAAAATAGAGATATCCTGAACCAGAATAAAAGCGTGATTTCTCTGAAAGATGCGAAAAATGCTTCAGATCTTCTTTATCTGACATCATATGTAAAAGCAAATACAATCAATATCCTTTTTTTCAACCTGAATAAAAACGGATTATTTCCTGAACTGCAGAAAGATTTAGCCATTACATACCACAGATTGAAAATTGATATTGCTGCAGAAAGAAATGACAGGCTGCTTGAATGGCAGAATTCTCTGATCAATTTATTAAGTCCTGACAATATCATTAATTTGATCACAGAAAAGGATCCGTTTGATTCTTCTATTTTTGACGATCTGACCCATGGATATAAATTAGCTTCAGAAGAAGCAAAATTATACCATGACACCGCTGTTCTGTATGGACATGCATATACACTTTTAAAAAAATCAATTGCGAGAGAAAAATTTTATGATTCGATTCAGACTGGCAGTCTTTATATTCCGAATGCAACTTTAATGGAAAAAAAAGAATTGACCCTTCAAAATTTAAAAAATGCTGAATACCAGCTTCAATACATTCTCTATACAAACCCTGAAAATTTTGAAGCCTATATTTTACTCAGCTGGCTTTACCAGTACATTGATCAAAGGCGTACTACCCATGTCAAAAGACCGATTTACTTTTTTGAAAAAATTTTTAACTACCTGACCCGGACAAGATCTGCCAGGCTGACGGATGGAGTCTTCTACAGTCAGATATACAAAAATTACTTTCCTGACAGACTTTATGAAGAAAATGTAGATTTACTCCAGAGCGCACTGCAGTTCTCTAATGAGGCAACACCCCATGAAACGGCAGCTGTACACCTGAATCTTGCCAACAATTATTTTAATCTTTATAACTTTATAAAATCTGAAGAACATTACGCCTTCGTCAATCATTATGTAAAAAACTTTAATGCGGATGTATTTGAATCCTACAAGCAAAAAGCGCTTTTTCATTACAATTACGGCAGATCATTTTTTCAAAACGGAAAATATAATGATGCTGCTGAAAATTATGATGCTGCGCTGAATATTTACTCAGTAAATGAGTTTCAGTCTGCTAAAA
>JAOUOA010000369.1 GCA_029880625.1 Spirochaetia bacterium | reverse complement strand
TCCCTGCGCGGTAGAATCGGAACAGACTAAAACTGCCGTTGTCAGTGAAGCGTCAATATCCTTTTTAGCTTCGCTCTTTCCCCCAGTTTTTCCGGTAAGTTTCAGTGAAGTAATTTCAAGATTTTTATCAATCGGTTTTAAGAGATCATAAATGGTAAGCGCTGCTATGGAACATGCAGTGAGAACCTCCATTTCAATTCCGGTTCTTCCAATCGATTTTCCTTCCACAAGAATTTCAACTCCGTTGTCTCTATATTCATAGGTAATGGCCATACCGTCGACACTTACAGGATGACAGTGTGGAATTAAATTGTGAGTGTTTTTTGAAGCAAGAAGGCCTGCAGCTTTCGCTATATTAAATAAATCCCCTTTGGGAAGGGTATTTTCTTTGATTCTTTCCAGAGTTTCCCGGGAACAGAGAACCAGCCCTGATGCCGATGCAGTTCTCAGTGAAATCTGTTTATGCGTAATATCAATCATAGATCAAAACATTTTAAGAGGCCTGAATTCATCTATCTTTTTTAAGCTTGTCCTGAGAATTATAACAGGAATGATCGACTATGCTCCGTTCCGTAAAAGGAATTGTACTCAAGAGGTATCGAGAAAAAGAAGCTGATGAAGTAATCAAATTTCTTTCTGAAAACGGTGAAAATGAGACCATTCGGATTCACGGACTGCGTTCAAGCAGAAACCGGAGCCGTTTACTGTCTGAACCTGGATGCATTGCGGATCTTGTTTTCTACAGGGGAAATAACCGGACAACAGGATCATTGAAAGAAGGTGTTCTGATTGAGCGTTTCGATGAAATCAAATCTTCATATAAAACCTCGCTCTTGCTTGCCGCATTTCTTGAAATCTGCGCTTCTGTTACAGGGGATGAATCCGGTGAGGAAATTTATGATCTTCTCTCAAGAGGTCTATTCTACATACAGGACCGTATAAAATCAGGGCAGGCGGCAGAAAAAGAATACCTGATTCTGCTTTTTATATTTTTTTCAATACGGCTTTTTTCAATTCTGGGAATGTCAGGCGATACGGAACACTGCTCTATGTGCCAAAACCCCTTTCAAAAATCAGTTTACTGGAATCTGCCCTCGATGGACTTTCTCTGCCACAGATGTGATCACCGAGCCAGCGCTGAAGATTTCATATTTCTCAGTGCAGTCCGGACTGCACTAACGCATAAATTCGAAATCTTTGCGGGTCAATTTCTCACAGAAAAACAGAATTCCGGAATGGCCATGCCTTTTTTAAAAAACATAAAAATATGCCTGACTGGCATTAAACAAAATCTTATGGCCTGTGAGGAATTCTTCAAACAGAACGGCATTTAAGGAACCTGAAATCAAAGTATGCAGGCATGGGAAGTCTCCAAATCCATGAAATCAGAAAAGGGAATGAATAAAAACTTTTGAAATACAGCTGATAAAAAACTCTGGTCAAAATTTTACGGAAGGCGGTCTTACGGTGCTACTCAAAGAAAGCGTAATTCAAATCATAGAAGAATCTCTGAAAACTATTTCTCACTATGATGAAAGTTTACCGATAAAAATTGAATATGCAAGAGATGAAAAATTCGGCGATTATGCCTGCACCATAGCAATGGACAAAGCCTGGAGAGAACAGTTTTCAGCCCATAATCCTGAATATAAAAACCCCTTGAAACTTGCAGAACGCATTGCAGGTGCGGTGCGGAAGCATCCTGATTTTAATCAATTTTTTGAATATGTTGAAGTTGTAAAACCCGGTTTTATAAATATACGAATTGCGCCGTCTCTATTATTCAAATATACCTTGCGTGCGCTTGAAGAAAGAGAAAAATTCGGATTTACTTCAAAAAATTCTCCACGCAGCATTATCTTTGAATACGTTTCGGCAAATCCAACTGGTCCGCTGAACGTGGTATCTGCAAGAGCCGCTGCTCTGGGCGACTGCTGCTGCAACTTGCTTGAAGCTGCAGGCGAAAACGTAACCAGAGAATATTATGTAAACGACTATGGAAACCAGGTAAACCTTCTTGGATGGAGCTGTCTCTTGAGATTCATGGAGAGCAAAGGAGTACCTGTTAAATTTTCAGAAAAAGACAGTCAGGGAAATTCAAGTTACTCCTCCGGTGAAGGAATTCCATTCCCTGCAGAAGGCTACCACGGAGAGTACCTTTCCGATATCGCAAATGAAATTCTTGAAAAGTTTCCTGAGACAAAACCTGAAAATAAATTAATCTCGCATTTTAAAGAAATTTCCAAAAGAACAGATTTCCCGGAAGAAGAACTGTTCCAGATTCAGGATGCAGCTGCAGCTGCAGATACCTTCGGCAGAAAGGCAACTGAATATTTTCTGAATACGCATAAAAGAGATCTTGAAAACTTCCGGGTCAGCTTTGACAGCTTTTTCAGTGAAAAAAGTCTTCACGATGCAGGCAGCGTATTAAGAATTCGCGAAAAATTAAAAAGATACATTTACAAAGAAGACGAAAAAGAGCTGTTTAAAAGCACTGATTTTGGAGACGACAAAGACAGAGTCATCATGCGCTCTGACGGACGCCCCACTTATCTTCTGGCAGATATCGCCTACCACAATACAAAAATCGAAAGAAATTTTTCGCAGATCTATAATATATGGGGACCTGATCATCATGGATACATTCGCCGTCTTGCAGGCGCCATGGAAGCGCTAGGTTTCAACCCGGAACAATTTCGCGTTCTCATTGCGCAGCAGGTCAATCTTCTTGAGAACGGTAAACCCATTGTAATGAGCAAAAGAACAGGGAAATTTATCACAATGAAAACGCTTGTCGAAGAAATCCCGGTAGATGTGATTCGCTATTTTTTTGTTATGCGAGCTTTTGAATCACATCTCGATTTTGATTTTTCAGAAGCCCGCGATACTTCAGAAAAAAATCCATATTATTATGTTGCTTATGCCCATGCAAGGATACGCTCAATTTTCAGAAAAGCCGGGGAAATCGGGCTGATCCGCTCAGATCTGGCAGACCGGCAGAAAACTTCTGAAGAACTTTCTTCTGCGGAAATGCCTGAAATGACTGAAGAGCGAAGACGCCTGTTATGGCTCATAGCCAGATTTCCTGAAGAAGTTCGAGATGCGGCAGATAGTTTGGAGCCTCAACGCATCATTAACTATTTGTATACTCTGGCATCGTCACTGTCGCGTTTCTATGCTCCGCAGGAAAACAGAGTGATCAGTCAGGAGCCAAAAACGGCAGCTTCTCTTCTCTCTGCTCTGGATGCAGTGGCTTATTGCCTGAAAACGGGACTCAAGCTTCTTGGCATGGAAGCCCCTGAAAAAATGGTCCGCGAAGTTGACTTAAATTCATAGAAACGTCTCCATTCCCTTACTCGTGGAAATAAAGAGTGGACATTTTTATGCCAACAGATATAACCAAGCAATTGCTTTTAGGATTCAAAACATCAGGTGCTCTGCAGATTTTATCATTGTATGCATTAAAATTTTAAACTTAAAATTTCTGAGAATCATTTATAAATGAATTTTTTATCAAAAATACTGATCGGTGAAAATGTTTTCAGAGAAGAACGGTTTGATATTCTTCATTCAAATCTGCCTTCAACGATTTTCGGCAATATTTTTAATGCTACAATATTTTTCTATTTTTCGCAGATGTTCATTCCCTGGAAAAATCTTTTTTTATGGTACATTCTTTTAATCTCAATAACAACCGTAAGGACTGCGCTCTATTTTTTTTATAAAAAGGCCGGCTATTCCCCAAGGTTGGAACTGTGGGTTAATTTTCTTTTAATTCTGTCTTCCTGTATCTGGGCTTCTCTTCCGATCATCCTTTACCATGAAGATTCAATGG
>JAOUOA010000368.1 GCA_029880625.1 Spirochaetia bacterium | reverse complement strand
AAGTGCTGACTGTAGGCTCTACACCTTCACTCCAGAAATCCTTGAAAAAAATAGGAAAAAAACCGGACATAATGGTCAGAGAAAATGCAGAATTTGCCCAGTCATAAAGCGCCCAGGATAGTGCGCCTTTTTTAAGCTTTTTGCTCATGGTGATTTCCTTGCAGGTGAGTCTTTTTCATAAAGAAATTAAACTCAAAAAGAATCCGGCATGATGGCTGACAACTTTATTTCTTCCAGAATTTCATCCATGATTGAGGAAGAATTTTAAAATTGAAAAACTTGCTAACTTCTGCCAAAACCAGGAAATTCAACTATTTATTGACAGTATTTTTTTAATTTCATGCTTTATTATTTCATCAAAACTAAACCTTGCTGTAATAATCCTTCCGTTTTCTACGTCTGTATATTAAAGATAGTTTTATGCATAATCGATAATAAAAGAAAAATAATATCTGACACCTCAGCTGATAGAAATACATAAAACTTCATACCATACAAAAAATATCATGCAAACATATTGAAAATTGAATCTTACATGAAGAAATTTAAGATTCAATCTATGAATGGAGTTAACATTTTAAAGGAGTTACAATGAAACATCTGTACAAAATCCTCATACTTCCGGCTTTTTTTTCAGCTGCATACCTGACAGGACTGAGTCCCCTTTATGCTGTCGGGGGAATTTCCACAACCAAACTTGAAATTCCTTCCGCCGATCCCTTTGCTCCAGGCCAGACGGAATTTGAATTCGGCGGAGAAATGTATCGTGCAAAATCTGAATTTAATGAATACTCACATCGGAAAGATTTAAAAAGGGAAAATGAAAATATTCCGGAAGAATTCTGGCAAAGAGAAGTCTATTCAGAAAACTCAATGGGTTTTCTTTTTATTGCAGGCCTTTTTCCACGTTTTGAAGCCGGTTTCGGAATGAGCTATACCATATCTGAAAATAATGTAGGTTACTTAAAAGAGGGCGAAGAAAATAGCCCCAAAGATGTGGAATTCGGAGAACTGGAAGTTGGAATGAAATATTTATTGAGCAATCCGGAACATCCTGTTCGATTTGCTCTTCAGGCAGGTCTTGCTCTGAATTCATCAAGTTTAAGTCCCACGTACGATGCAGGTATTGTCATGACCTGGGATATCATGGAAAACATGTCTCTGGATTTAAGCGGAACCGCTTTTCAGACTTCCAGCCATTTACGCGAAGGACATGAAACCTATAAGGAAACGGGATATGCCGCCTCTCTAGGAATCGGATATCAATTTGGAAATTTTCAGCCTGTTCTAGAACTCAATATGAGCCAGCAATATTCCTGGAGGTTGAGAAATTACAGATATCCTCATTTTGTTTACCGGGATTTTGATATGGATACCTCAAAAGAAATTAACCTTTACGATGTTATATCTGCAGATCCGGCGTTAGAACCCTATCTCCCTCAACTTCCCGATTTGCCAACAAATTATTCGCCGCTTCAAGAAAGAGTAAAATACTGGGAAAAGGTTTATACGGTTTCAGCCGGATTCAGCTATGCGATTAATGATACGGCAGGTTTTCTTTTTATCGCTTCACAGGATGTACGTGGAGTCAATACTACTGCAGGAAGAGCCATTGCTCTTGCCTTTAATCTTGGATTCGGAGGCGGCGGAGGAGATGATTCGGGTACAGCCAGTTCTTCGGAACCTTCTGAACAAACAAAAACTGTAAAAAAAACAGAAAAGAAAGAAAAAAACAAGCCTCAGGCGAAAGGCGTATACGAGGTAAAAAGAGGCGATACCTGGTGGAAAATTGCAGAAAGTGAACTGGGAGAAGGCAAACGATTTTACGAAATTAAAGAATTAAATCCTGATGTAAAAGAACTGTCCAGAGGAATGAAGCTGAACATGCCTGAATAAATTTTATTGCACATCTGCCGCCCAAAAACAAAGCCATTAACGTCAGATGTGCAATTGAGTCTCTATAAACAAGCATGAATTACTTTTCTGAAGATGACTCCAGCCAATAATAAAGCATGGGAAGAAGAAAAAGCGTAAGTATTGTTGAAGAAATCAGGCCACCAATCACAACAGTGGCAAGAGGCCTCTGTACTTCCGCTCCAAGTCCTGTATTCACAGCCATGGGAAAAAATCCAAGCATGGCGACAAGAGCCGTCATTACGACAGGCCTGAGTCTTGTAAATGCGCCCTTAATCACGGCATCTCTCAAATGCATCCCCGACTCCCGCAGCTGATTTATAAATGATATCATTACCATACCGTTCAGGATGGCAATGCCCGAAAGAGTGATAAATCCGACAGATGAAGATACGCTGAAATTAATTCCCCTTAAATACAGAAGTATAATTCCTCCGGTAATGGCAAACGGAATGCTTGTCAACACCAGAAGGGTCTGACGCACAGATTCAAAATTCTGATAGAGAAGAAGCGATACAAAAAGAAGAACAAACGGAATAACAATGAGAAGCTGCTTCTTTGCTCTTTCCAGATTTTTGTATTGCCCTCCCCATACCACGCGGTATCCTTCTTCAAAATCAAGGCCATTTTCAATTTTTTCCTTCGCTTCCTTGACAAAGGACAGCGTATCTCTGTCGCCAAGTGATACGGCAATACCGGCATAACGCCTGCCGTTTGCTCTTGCAATGGCAACCACTTCGTCGCTTTCATGAAAATCAGCAACCCTTCCCAGGGGAATGGTTCCGGGCTCAGGAAGATCAATAGGAATTCTCTTCAAACTGCCGTAATCGTTTTTGTTTTCCTCTGCCATTTTGACGATCACCGGAAACCGCCAGTCATATTCAAAATAGCTCCCCGTTTCTTTCCCTGCCATTGCCGTTAAAAAATTTTCATTCACGGAATGAATATCCATGCCGTATTTATTGATATTTTCATAATTCAGCTTTACCTGCATTACGGGACTTTTTCGAAGCGCCGTAATGGCGTCCAGCTCCGCTTCGTCTATGCCTTCAATGGATTCAAGAATTTCTACAGCTTCATCCTGCATCAACATCAGCATATTTAAATCCTTACCGTAAATTCGAAGGGAGACATCCGCTCTGCTTCCTTCAAGAATTTCATTGAAACGCATGGCAATCGGCTGATTATAGGACACTTCCGCTTCAGGAACCAGAGGAGCGACAGCCTTTTCAATATCTTCATACAGCTCTTCTTTAGTTCTCCTTCGTCCATTTTTCGCCTCAGGCCAGTCAGAGGTATCATGCAGAATCAGAAACGTATCGGCCAGGTTGACGCCCATGGGATCAGTCGCAGATTCGGGAGTTCCAATACGGCCGAATACGTGACGCACTTCCTTAAATTCCCGGATTTTCTTCTCCGCAATTTTCTGCTTTATTACAGCTTCGCTTAAACTGATTTCTGCAGGATGGGTGATGTTCACAACCATATCGCCTTCATTCAGCGGGGGCATGAAATCAGATCCCAGCTCAAGAAAAAGGCCGGCGCTGATTACGAAAACAATTCCAGAAGAAGCAAGAATTGTCATACGTCGTTCCCGGGTGTTTTTCATTGTATAATGAAGCACCTTTTCATAAACTCGGGACAGAATGCGGAACAGAAAGGGATCATCGTGCTTTTCCGGAAATTCAGAAGGCCGGAACAGAAAAACAAAAGAAAGCACGGGCATCAGAAAGACTGCCACTGCAAGACTTGTTCCAAGAGCCATGAGTACGGTTACGGCCATGGGATGAAACATTTTCCCTTCAATCCCTTCCAGGGAAAGAATCGGTATATATACAATCATGATGATTGACAATCCAAGAAAGACGGGACGGATGACTTCCTGAAAGGATTCCAGAATAAGCGCCGCCTTATCACGAAAT
>JAOUOA010000367.1 GCA_029880625.1 Spirochaetia bacterium | reverse complement strand
GACTAAAAAAATTGAGCAAAATCAAAAACGCAATCCCGAATTTAAAAGCGGAGAACAAATTGACTTTATCATTACAGATGAAGGAATAGAAAAAAAAAATCCGCTTCCAGCACAAATTTCCAAACGACCTCCGAATCCAACGAATCTTTCTGAAAAGGGAACAATCAGAGCAGCAAAACTTCTTCTTGCCCTTGGACCGGATCAAAGTGCTGAAATCCTCAAAGAAATGTCAGAAAATGAAGTGGAAAGTCTGGTTCGTGAGATGCTTACAATTCAGTCCATATCTCCTGAGGAAAAAAAACAGATCCTGGATGAATTCAGACAGGGAGTCGATCATTTTGAACCGATCATTTCAGGCGGAATGAACACCACCCGGGAAATATTGATCAAAGGGCTGGGTGATACAAAAGCAGAAGAGATTCTATCCAAACTAAACCGAAATAACCTAAAACATGATTTCGAATTTCTTGAGCAAATCGATCCTCCAGCGCTTGCAGCCGCTCTTTCTTTTGAACATCCTCAGACCACTGCTGTTGCCCTTTCTTTTATCCAGCCCAGAATTGCAGCATCAGTCCTGAAGCATTTTCCAGACGATATCAGAAGCCAGGTAGCTCTTCGCATTGCAAAGACATCACGAACCCATCCCGATGCAGTTCAGAGCATTGCAAGGGTTCTCCGAGAAAAATTCGAGAAAAGAAAGGATGAATTCTTCTCAGAAATTGGAGGAGCGGAAGCTCTGGCAAACATATTAAATCATATGGACAGGGGAATGGAGGATGATATCCTTAATATCCTCGGCGACGATTCGCCTGAAATTCTGGACGATGTCAAAGATATGCTCTATACATTTGAGGAACTCACTTCGCTGAGCCAGAAAGAAATGAGACTTCTTCTCTCAAGAATAAACGACGATATGATGATTGCAAGCGCGCTCAGAGGCGCGGGTGATGAGCTGCGCAGACATTTCTTCAATTCCATTTCTCAGAACAGAGCGGCAGATATCCTTGATGAAATCGACAGAAGAGGCCCTCTGTCTCTCCGGGAAATCAATGAAGCAAGAAGCTACATTGTAAACATTGCCCGAAGAATTGACGAAGAAGGCGCAATTGTCATTAAAAAACAGAAAGAAGAATACCTGTAAATTACAGTTCCGTTTTCAGGACAGCGCCGTTTGATGCGTTTGAAACAAGAAGAGAGTATCGTTTAAGCCATTTTGACTTAATTTCTTTTTTTACAGGAACAAAATTCCTTTTCCGCTCCTGGATTTCCGAATCGCTTAGAACAGCATTGAGCGTTTTTTCATCCACATCAAGCTCTATGATGTCGCCGTCTTTTAAAAGCGCAATCAGTCCGCCCTCGGCGGCTTCCGGCGATACATGACCGATGCTTGCGCCTCTTGTCGCTCCGCTGAACCTTCCGTCCGTAATCAAAGCCACGCTGCTTCCAAGCCCCATTCCCATAATCAAGCTCGTCGGGCTGAGCATTTCCTGCATGCCAGGTCCTCCTTTCGGACCTTCGTAACGAATCACAACAACATTGCCCTCTTTAATTTTACCGTCCATGATTCCCCGGATTGCATCATCCTGTGAATCAAAGCATACCGCGCTTCCCTTAAACTTTCTCATTTCAGGAGTGATGGCAGCAGTTTTAACGATAGCGCCTTCTTCAGCGATGTTTCCGTAAAGGACGGCAAGTCCTCCTGTCTGAGAAAAAGGAGTTTCAATTTTTCGGATAATTGTATCATCTTTGATTTCAGATGATTTCACACGTTCACCGATAGTTTCTCCCGTAACAGTGAGGGCATTCGATTTAAAAACAGAACCTCGTTTTGAGATCTCTTTAATTACGGCGGAAACGCCCCCGGCTCTGTGTATATCTTCCATATGAACGGTAGAAAGCGAAGGGGAGATTTTTGCGATATGGGCCACATCCTGGCCGATCTGATTCAGACTGGAAAGATTAAAATCAACGTCTGCTTCTCTGGCAATGGCAAGCATATGAAGCACGGTATTTGTAGAACCGCCCATGGCCATATCAATCACAAAGGCATTGTGGACGGCATCTCTGTTCAGGATATTTTTAAAATTATAGGTTTCATCAAGAGCGATTTCAACAATCCGCTTCGCCGCTGTTTTCAGCATATTTTTTCTTTCTTCTGTAAGAGCAAGAACCGTTCCATTTCCCGGTAAAGCGACTCCCATGGCCTCACAGAGAGTGTTCATGGAATTTGCAGTAAACATCCCGGAGCAGGAACCCGCTCCCGGGCATGCGTTACATTCGATATCATAAAGATCTTCGTCGGAAATTTCACCGCGAACTTTTTTTCCTACGGCCTCAAATGCTGAACTGAGATCGAGTGGTTTCCCGTCCTTTGCATGCCCGGCCTTCATGGCTCCGCCGGAAATGAAAATCGTGGGAACATTTACGCGAAGCGCTCCCATCAGCATACCCGGTACAATTTTATCACAATTGGGAATGCAGATCAAAGCATCCAGCTTATGAGCATTCATCACAGTTTCAATGCTGTCTGCAATCAGTTCCCGGCTGGGAAGGCTGTAGAGCATTCCATCATGTCCCATTGCAATTCCGTCATCAACGCCGATTGTATTGAATTCAAATGGAACCCCGCCTGCTTCACGAATTGCTTCTTTTATAATTTTTCCGTATTCCTGCAGAAAAAAATGCCCGGGTATAATATCAATATGGCTGTTGGCAATTCCAATGAACGGTTTAGAAAAATCATCGTCTTTCAGACCGGTCGCCCTCAGAAGACTTCTGTGCGGGGTTTTTTCAAATCCTTTTTTAATAATATCGCTTCTCATATTTTCTCCCGATTTAATTTTATTTAACAAAGACCAGCCTTCGCTTAAGAAGCAGGGCTGAAATGATTCATCTCATGACATAAAGAATGATTCATTTTCATCACAATATTAAAAATTTCAAGCAGTGCATAAGACCTATAAAAGCGTCGTTCTATAACAGCACAGATCACCTCTTCAAAAAAATACAATCGAACAGGCTGCGGAAAATCATCCCATGGGATACATGATTTTCTTTGTAACAGCATCGATTTTAGAAAGAATATCAGCATCAAGTTCCAGTTCTGAAGCTTTCAGACTTTCTTCAAGCTGTTCTGCCGTATTGGCGCCGATAATCGTCGATGCAACAAAATCATGCTGCTTGGACCAGGCAACAGCCATGGTTACAGGGCTCAAACCTGCCTCTTCAGCAATCGCTTTCAATTCTTCTGTAGATGCAAGTGTTTTCTCATTTAAAAACCGGTTTGCCATAACCCTCTGACGCCGGCCTGCCTTTACGTATCGTGAAAATCTGACATTTTCCGGAGGATTTTCCGTATTGTACTTCCCCGAAAGAACGCCACCAGCGATTGGTGAATACGGAAGAAGACTGATCTTCTCTCTTCGGCAGATATCAGCCAGAGAATCCTCAAATCTGCGGTTCAGAATGCTGAAGTTATTCTGTATGCTTTCGTATCGCAATTTTCCGTTTTTATCAGACTCTGCTAAACTTTTCATCAGACCGTAGGGAGTTTCATTGCTGCAGCCGCAGTATCTGATTTTTCCTTCGCGGTAAAGTCCGTCCATCGTATCCATAATTTCAGCATAACCGGCATCATGGTCCGGCCAGTGAGTCTGATAAAGATCGATGTAATCTGTTTTCAGCCGCTTCAGACTCCCCTCCACTGCAGTTGTAATGTTTTTCCTGTCCAGGGCAGTTTTTCCGGATCTTACCGGCGGAGTAAACCAGCCATGTCCCGGACCGCAGACTTTTGATGCGATAATCATTGAATCTCTTTTTTTTTGGCTCATCCATTCA
>JAOUOA010000366.1 GCA_029880625.1 Spirochaetia bacterium | reverse complement strand
ACATACTGAGCAGCGTCGAGCGGATGCCTGCCAGTGATCATATCGCCGTCAATCTGCGAAGCAATGGAAGATCCCGGGCTGTAGTTTTTTAAATTTTCCCGGATTCCTTTTTCAAGAATTCCTGGCACGCGGGCTGCTGCAGAAAGCCAGGGTTGAAGCGAAGATGGAGTAAACCCAATCTTTGCATCGAGATCAGGATCGCTGATTTCTTTTTCGGCCAGCATGGATCCTTTGACAAGTGCGTTTGATTTTTGAAGAAATTCTTCATTTGCCTTTCTTGTTTCATCATCAAGATGGGTTGCGCCATGCAGAAACATATCGCGCCTGAATCCGGGATACCCTGCAAACAGTTCATCTGAACCTTCGCCTGTTACAACCACTTTATAACCGCTGTTTTTTACATGCTGAGACATGAGAAATTTAGCAATTGCAAGAGTGTTGTAAACCGTTCTTTCCGTATGCCAGTGGGTTTTGACGAAATTTCCGTAAAGATCGTCAGAATTCAGCATCATCAGATACTGGTCGGCATTGACGGAATCCGCCATTTCTTTTGCAATCGGACTTTCATCGTAATCGTCATTGTCAAAACCAATGGTAAAGGCTTTTACATGATCCTGACGGACTGCAGAAGCAAGTCCTAAAATGGAGCAGGAATCGATTCCTCCGGAAAGATAGCAGCCGACAGGCACGTCTGCGACAAGACGAAGCTGCACGGCTTCAAGAAGGCCTTCCCGGACGCTTTCAATGCATTCACTTTCGCTTCTGTCTTCGTATTCGTTTTCAAAGGGAAAATTCACATCCCAGTATTTTTTCTGGGAAATTCGGAAGGCCCCGTTTTTCCTTTCCACAATCAGTACATGACCGGGCTTTACCTGATGGATTTCATCAAAGGGAGTACTTCCCGGAACCATGGTCTGCATGAGCTGATGATAGAGCCCTTCTTCAGAAAACTTCCGATTCACGGCGGGATGCGCAAAAATTGCTTTAATTTCAGAACCGAAAACAAGGGATTTTTCTGTTTGAGCCCAGTACAGCGGCTTGATCCCGAAACGGTCCCTGACAAGAAACAGCATATCCTTTTTTTTATCATAAAGAGAAAATGCAAATTCACCCCGAAGATGCTCCAGAGTACGGTCAAGGCCGTATCTGCGGTAAAGAGGAAGAACAATTTCAGAATCGCTTTTGGTGCGAAACCGGTCGCCAAGAGCGCTCAGACGCGCGCGAATTTTCTGGTATTCATAAAATTCGCCGTTATGGGCAAGCAGCAGTTCCCCGTCCTCTGTTCGAAACGGCTGGCGCCCTGTATCGTAAAGATCAATAATAGAAAGCCTTGCATGAGAGAACCCAACCCCAGCATCAGAAAAAGCATCCCAGCCGAAACCGTCGGGGCCGCGATGGTACTGGATGGCCGCCATTCCCGTTAAAATTTCAGGATCAACGGGACTTCCGTCCAGATTGATATAACCGGCTATTCCGCACATAAAGACCTCGTAAATAAATTAAATTTGAACATCTGCGACCTGATCAATTTTCTGCAGAATGCATGTAAGTAGAGCCATCCGCAGAAAAACAGCGCCCCTTGCCTGAGCGAAATACCAGTTATGTTCTGTCTGATCCAGCGATGTATCGAGTTCAGGACCCCTGGCCAGAGGATGAAGAATAATCGCGTCTTTTTTTAAAGGAGACGCTGCATGCAGTTTAAGATTTCCCGCAAGGGTTTCGTAGGTATCGCCAACCCATGCAATGGAATTAATATAAATCACGTCCAGTTCGGGAAGAATCTGTTCTAGATTTTTTTCAATCCGAAGCGAAAGACCGGAATGCTTCAGCTCTTCTGCCTGACCTTCAGAAAACACGCCCTCTTCTGAATTGATGATGATGATCTCATCGATTGCCGAATGAAAATATGACAGAAGCAGCAGAAGGCTTCTTACCGTCCGCATTTTACCCGGAGTTCCGATAATTCCGATTTTAATTTTTGACTCAGGCGAATCGAAAGAAAGATCCGGACGCCATTTCAGAATCGTGTAAAGATCTGACAGAGCCTGTGTGGGATGTTCGTCAATTCCGTTTCCCGCATTAACAACAGGGATGCGCAGGTATTCCAGAATGGAATAAATCATTTCATCATCACTGGAACGTAGAACCATGACATCGCCGTAATTGCTGAACATTTCTGCAATATCTTCCATGGATTCGCCTTTGGCAAGGCCCGTGGTTCCGGGATCCGTCATGGACATGACATTGCCGCCCAGACGGCTCCAGGCGCTTTCAAAGGAAAAGCGCGTTCTGGTGCTGGGTTCGCTGAAGGCGCTGATCATAATTTTATCGCTTAAAGGCTTATGGATTAAGGTCGGCGTAGTTTCGTAATGCGCGGCAAGTCGGCAGAGTTGAACCACGGTTTCTTTTGAAAACTGCCGGGCGCTGACAATATGATGGTTTGAAATTTCTTTTAAGACTTCCGGATCTTCACTGACGGATTCCATGAAGCTCTTTGGACGTTCAATGCCCCGGACTCCGTCCCGAACGGTAACCGGATCAATCAGCAGCGGATGGATTTTATTGCGATTTACCATAGCTTTTTATTTTTGTAGTCCCGGAAAAACAGAACGGCAAGCACAATCGGCGTCACAGCGCAAAGTGCAATCGAAACAAGAATCAGAGCTTCAAGAAATACAGGAGATACCGTCATGATGAACTTCCTCCAAACGAATTTTCAGAAAGACGCCTGAATTCAAAAGATTCCGGCGTAAGAAACCGAAACAAAATGACAGCCGTCATGGACACAAACGCTCCGACAAGCGATGCAACATAAAATCCAATCGAAAAATATGCAGTCAGACCTGCAGCGCTTCCAAGAATCATGCCGAAGAGCGCTCCGAACCTGCTGGCTTTTTTCCAGTAAAGCCCTGCTGCAACCGGCCAGATGGTGCTTGCAACGAGGGCCCCTGTAAAATGAAGAACGCTTGCAAGATCTGCGCTGTTCATAAGGCTTAAAATCCATACGAAAAATCCAAGAAGTCCCGTAACCGCCAGAGCCGCTTTCTGCATTTCTTCGCGCCCTGCTGCAGGACGGATGTGTTTTCGGTAGATGTCTTCTGTGATTAAATCCGAAGTTGCGGCAAGAACTGAATCAACGCTGGATGCAAGCGCAGAAAAAATTACAATAAAAATAAGAAGCGTTCCGCCGTATCCGAGAAGCGAGGATGCAACGACAGGAGCAATCATATCTGGTGATGCAACATTCAGGCCCAGAGACGGACCAGCAAGAGCAATGAATCCTGCGGCCACGGGCACAGGCGCCCAGAAAATTCCGGCCAGAAAATATGCGCGAAAACCGACGCCTTTTTCAAAAGCAAGCGCTCTGCTCCACCAGACATTGGAGTGAAAAATTTCGCCCACGCCGAAAAGCAGATTGTTAAAAAGAAACATGAGGGCTGCCGGCATCAGAAGATTTAAAAGTTCGGGACGCTTTTCAAGCAGATCAGAATGGATCTCTTTAATGCCGATGGATTTCCAGGAAATAAAACCGAGGATGACAATCCCGGAGATAATAACAACGGTCTGAATAAAATCGGTTCCGATTACGGCCCTGAGTCCGCCCAGCATTGTATAGGCCACACAGATTCCAAGAATCACCGATGTGCCGATCCAGTATTCAATTCCGCTCAGCGCATGGATAAGCTTTCCGCCGGCCATTCCGAGGCTGACAAGCCATCCAAGTCCGTAAACAATGGAGATGACAAGAAATACTCTCCAGACGGCATTGCCGTAACGAATGCGGATAAAATCGCCGCTGGTAAAGCCGTTCGGCATGAGTTTGCGGATCCGGGCGGAAAGAG
>JAOUOA010000365.1 GCA_029880625.1 Spirochaetia bacterium | reverse complement strand
TGAGAAATGAACTGGAAAGCAGCGGTTCAATATTTCAAACGACTGTAGATTCTGAAGTCATTGTTCATTTAATGGCAAGAAGCGGTTTGAATGATTTTCTTGAAGCTCTGTCTTATTCTCTGAGAAGAGTTTCCGGAGCTTACAGTCTTTTAATTCTCAACCGCAATGAACTCTATGCTGTAAGGGATCCCAATGGATTTCGGCCGCTGGTTCTCGGGCAGAGACCTGATGGATCGTATGTTGTTGCATCAGAAACCTGCGCTTTTGACATTACCGAAACAAAATACATCCGGGATGTCAATCCTGGAGAATTGATCCGCATTGATAAAAATGGAATCACCAGTTTTGAGCCGTTTGATGAAGTAAGCGAATCCATGTGCATTTTTGAACATATTTATTTTTCACGGCCCGATTCCAGAATTTTCAACCAATCCGTCTATGAAGTCAGAAAAAATCTGGGACGATTCCTGGCGCGTGAACATCCGGCAGATGCCGACTATGTTGTTGCTGTTCCTGATTCATCTACCGTGGCTGCTATGGGTTTTTCTGAAGAGTCGGGCATTCCATTTACCATGGGGCTAATTCGTTCTCATTATATTGGAAGAACCTTTATTGAACCGGAACAGAAAATCAGAGATTTCGGCGCAAAAATCAAATATAACGTGGTGCGTTCTGTCATGGAAGGGAAGCGAATCGTTCTGATTGACGATTCCATTATGCGTGGTACGACATCGCGTAAACTCATTAAAATGATGAAGCGCGCAGGCGTAAAAGAAATTCATTTAAGAATCAGCGCTCCTCCTACAAAATTTCCATGCTACTATGGAATTGATATTCCTACACGGCAGGAATTGATTGCAGCAACTCATAATTTAGACGAAATCCAGTCTTATCTGCAGGTTGATTCTCTCGGTTATATGAGTATTGAAAACGCAAGAGAAGCCGTTATGGACGGCTCCAAGAATTCATGGTGCGATGCCTGTTTCTCAGGGAATTATCCGCTTTCATTTGTTGAAGATGAAATGGGGAATCAGAAAGATCTTTTTACAGAATATGCTGTAGAAGAACATCATGTTTAATAAATCGTAACAGCAGGGGAATGAAACATGCTTGAAATGATGTCAATGCAGACGATCGGCTTAATCTGGATTGCCGTCGGCGTTATTTTGATTATACTTGAATTCATCGTTCCCGGCGGCTTTGTTTTTTTTCTTGGATTTTCAGCAGTTGTCGTGGGCGGGCTCAGTTTCTTTAATGTTTTTGACAGTGTCTGGATGCAGTTTTTTACCTGGGCAGTTTTTTCTTTACTGCTGATTCTGATTCTGCGCAGTCAGGTTGCCAAATGGTTTCCCGCTCTGGAAAGGTACCAGCCGACTACAGATTATACCGAGATGTACGGCAAAGAAGTTACAGTCGTTTCCGATGTCGATACAGAATCGGAAGAGGGAAGGGTTCAGTTTCAGGGGACATCATGGAAGGCTAAGACTAAAACAGGCCGGATAGCTGCAGGCGAAAAAGCAAAAATTGTCGGTAAACAAAATATTACTTTTATCATTGAAAAATCGGCTGATCGGTGAATCTTTTCACAGGGATGCGTTTTTTTGTTGAAGAATGGATTTTCCGGCGCCTATTTATGCGACATAATAATTTTGAAATCATTTCGGTAAAATGAAAAGAAAAATTATTTTAATTTTTCTGAAATTGAAAAATTTCTTGCTTTAATAAAACTATCATTCAAAGTTCTTTTACGATCGGAAAAAATTGATTTTAAACTGATTCTTCTTTATCAAAGAATTTTTACTGGTTTAACCAATATTTTTCGGTCCTGAATCTATTTTGTTTGCCAGTGTGATGAAAAAAAATATCACTGGTAAATTGATTCGTATAATCATTACCCGGAGGAATTATGGATTTTTTATTTTACAGTGCCGTTATACTGGTTTTATTAATTTTTTTCATTTGGAAAACCTTTGTTATTGTTCCCAACAAGCATATTTTTATAAAAGAACGACTGGGAAAGTTCAGTAAGGCGCTTGATGCCGGTTTTCATTTTCTTGTTCCGTTTGTAGATAATATCTCTTATAAACAGATTCTTAAAGAACAGGTGATTGATGTTCCGCCTCAGGTCTGCATCACAAAAGATAACGTTCAGGTTCGTGTTGATGGGATTCTTTATCTGAGTGTAGGAGATGCAGAAAGGGCAAGTTACGGAATTGATAATTACCGCTTTGCTGCATCGCAGCTGGCACAGACTTCCATGCGTTCTGAAATCGGAAAGCTGGATCTGGATGAAACTTTTGTGGAAAGAGAAAAAATCAACAGTTCTGTTGTAAAATCGATTGATGATGCAAGTGAACCCTGGGGTGTGAAAGTAAAACGTTACGAAATTAAAGATATTGTTCCCACTGAAACAACTCTGGATTCTATGGAACAGCAGATGAAGGCAGAACGGGAAAAGAGAGCGGATATTACGCATTCTCAGGGAGAAAGATCCGCCACAATTAACCGATCGGAAGGGAAAAAACGCGAATCCATTAACATTTCTGAAGGCGAAAAACTAAAACGGATCAATGAAGCCGAAGGAGCCGCTGCTCAGATTGATTTAATTGCGTCAGCCACTGCAGAAGCAATCGCTGTTGTAGCGCAGGCGATTCAGGAACCCGGCGGACAGGAAGCAGTTCAGCTCCGAATCGCGCAGGAATACATTGATAATTTCGGCCGTGTCATCAGTAAGGCAAATTCATCTGTTGTTCCCATGGGCGTTGCAGCCATCCAGGGAGCTTTTGAAGGATTTGCAAAAGTCGCTGAAAATTTTAAAGGACCGGATGCCGGCCCTGAAAACATACAGATCATGCAAAAAGGAAAAAAGAACAGGGAGTAATCTATGACAACACTTGGATTTATCGGATTTTCGTTTTATTTAATTTTATTTTTATATATTGCCTATAAATTTATTCGCTCTGTACGGATTGTTCAGTCGCAGCAGGTTTATATTGTTGAGCGACTTGGAAAATATAAAAAAACACTGGGAGCGGGTTTTCATATCCTGATTCCTTTTTTCGACAGGGTGGCGTACATGCTCACTCTTAAAGAAGAAGCGATTGATGTTCCAGCACAGGTCTGCATTACAAAAGATAATGTTCAGGTCCGCGTAGACGGCATCATTTATTTAAAGGTGTTTGAGCCGGAAAAAGCCGTTTATAACGTAACTGATTACCGGTATGCTGTGATTCAGCTGGCCCAGACAACCATGCGTTCGATACTCGGGCATATGGAGCTGGATAAAACGTTTGAAGAACGGGATGCCATCAATGGAAAAATTGTCCAGATAGTTGATGAAGCCTCTGAATACTGGGGTGTGGATATCCTGCGTTATGAAATTCAAAATATTTCTCCTTCTAAAGAAATTCTGAATGCAATGGAAAAACAGATGACGGCTGAACGTGATAAACGCGCTGTCATTGCAATTTCTGAAGGTGATATGACTTCTCAGATCAATCAGTCCGAAGGTATAAAACAGGAAATGATCAATGTCTCCGAAGGTGAAAAAATGAAATTGATCAATGAAGCGGAAGGACGAGCAAGCGAAATTCGAGCTGTTGCCGACGCCACAGCATCCGGTATCAGAAAAATTGCAGCGTCATTAAACCAGCCCGGCGGGGCAGCAGCGGTAAAACTTTCGCTTTCCGAAGATTATCTGAAAAAAATCAACGGACTTGCAAAGAAAGATACCAATTTAATTCTGCCGGTCAATCTGGGCGATCCCGAAGAACTGCTGGAAGGACTTTACCGGGTGATTGAGAAGTAATACGCTCTCTCATCTTCGTGTGTGATTTCTGCTTGATCCTG
>JAOUOA010000066.1 GCA_029880625.1 Spirochaetia bacterium | reverse complement strand
GTAATCGAAATAGAGGGTCATATTTACCGGTTGAGTTTTTTACAGTGATCACGGATTCCCATTTCAGTTTCTGCTTTTTCTGAAAAGCAATCAGCTTCTTTATACCTGCCGTCCTTCATGAGAACAGCTCTTGCAAGCCGCTTATAATCGGAATCGCCTCTTCCTCCGTTTGGAAGGAGGGCTTTCAGCCTGGCAAGGCTTGAATAGGCTTGTTTCACGTCATCTTCAGAAAGGAAATATCTAATTTTAAGAACCAGAGCATCTTTTTTGAGCCCAGGATGCTTTTCGGCTCCTGAAAGATAATTGAGTGTTTTATTTCGTTTTTCTTTATTCTGGTAGGTTAAATATATTTTTGCAAGTTTTAAATAGATACCCGGCAAATCTTCATTTTTAGAAAAATAAATCATTTTATTCAGAACGCGAATTGCCTCATCGGGAGATGCGCAGGGAAGGCTGAGAGGCGCATTTCTGCATCCAGTAATGAGGGATTCGGGTGCGGAACCTGCTGAATATTCTTTTAGTGCTCGATAGTAATTGGCGTTATTTTTTAATGTTTTAAGGGAATACAGTATTTTTTCTGAAGGATATTTATAGATTCGATAAGCATCAGGATTTTGATTGGAAGATTCAATTCCTGCACGGAGTTCCTGAAATTCGATGTAATCTCCCCATGCAATCAGACCCATATCATCTCTGCAGACGGCTTTTGCATAATCTGATATCATTTCTGCTACAAGAAGGGTTTTTTTACTGCCGTCATTTCTTACTTGAGGAGGGATTTCCCAGGCATACCTTGAAGCCTGAATCAATTTTTCCAGTGCCTCAAGAACCGTATCGTTGTTTTCATCCCAGTATTCTCCCGGATCTACTGTCAGAACATTTTTTTGGCCTGTATAGCCTTTAGCAAGATTCCATTCTTCAATGGATTCAAGCCAGTGAGGCGGTTTTTCTCCGGAATTATTTGCATATTTTCTGCATGCTTTTCCCATGATATCAAGGTGGATTTTTTTTTCAGATAATTCAGCAGAGGAACATCCTCCCAGCCATGAGGGCATTGTGGAACACCAGAGTGAATCTCTTGAAATGAATTTTTCAGCAGGACGGATGTAGTCAAAATAGGCTTTTTCCGGATCCTGTTTTCCTTCATCAGGAAGGCTGAGAAAGGTCTGGGAAAGTTTTACCGGTAGAATATCCCGGTTTTCGTTGATATAATACCATGCAAATGCCCAGAAAAGGCCCAGAAGAAAAATTCCAATAAAATGTTTTTTCAGTTCTTTAAATATTAGACGAATCATGTTCCAGCCGTTATTTTCGGTTTCTCTTCTAAAAAAAGCTCGATTTTTAGAACGTATATAAAAATACTGTAACAATGGCTACTTCAAAAGCGTTAATTGTAAAGAAAAAACATAGAAAAAATATAAAAAGATTAAAAGCGAAACGCAGAGCTTCCCTGCAGAATAAAAAGGGGTAAGCCGGGATTTTTTTAATCTGAAAAGTGAAAATTTATTTCACAGCCATCCTTCTATTTATTTTACCTGAAATTCTGCCGGCGTTCCCGGGAAGAGCTTTTCCCGACGAAATTTTAAGGGATGCTTTTTCCAAAGAATTAAGCGGAGATCTGAAAAAGGCCAGATCCCTTTTTGAAACCTACCTTTCTTTTCAGAACGACCCTTATGTCCGGTCCCGATATGCAGCTCTTCTCAATCATTTAAAAAAAACAGATGAAGCTCTGCTGCAGGCGAAGCGTTCTCATGAGAATTCCAGGAATCAGGACATTTCTCTTCTTTATGTTCAGCTGCTGATTCGCTCTGCAAAATATAAAGAGGCTCAAAAGGTTCTTAATGAAATAGCTTCGGCGGGAAGCTCAGATCCAATCATTCATTTCTACCGATCGGAGATTTTTAACAGAATGGGAAACCATCAGGATGCGGAAGTTGCATGCTCTGTTGTCCTTTTCCGTCAGGAAGAAATTGGCTGGTCTTCGCCCCGGTATGTCAATCTCTGTCTGTGGAGAATCGCAGATATATCCATCAGGCAGAAAAAATTTGAAAGAGCGGGCGTTTATTTGATGAGATTTCTCAAACTGAATCCTGAGAGTATTTATGCAAGATTTGTACTTGCTTATCATGTTTATTTCAATAGCGGGAAATACCGAAAAGCGCAGAAAGAATTTGAAATTCTTACAGAATACAGCGATAAAGAACTGAAAAAAAACAGGGTGGATCCGCAGCTCCTTTCAGGCCTTCTCGGGAGAATTTATCTGCTAAACAATGATATTCGCTGCAGATCCTATATGAAAAAATCTTTGTCCTTGAGTAAGAATAACAGTTTTCAAAAGATTTTATACCGATCCTGCCTTAATAAAGAGGAGGAAGTATATCCTGTCCTGAAAAAAAGATACGACAAGAAGAAGGTTGATCTGCTTACTTCTGTCCTTGTTATGAGAATGATGGAAAGCAGAGAAAAACCGGATTACTATGCCAGAGAACTTTTAAACAATTCTGTTCGATTCGGAACAAAAAATCTCCATGAATATGGTTTGATGTTTGCAAAGAAAGCCCTTGCTGTAAAACAAAAATATCCGGGAATTTCAATTCCTCTTTCTCTGATTTATCTGCGTATTTCTCTACATTATAACGAAATGAAAGCATACAACCGATCGCTGCTGTTTTTGAGGCTATCTTTGAAAGAAGATAAAACCAATTCTCAGGATGAAGCGAAAACCCGGAGGCTTGAACTCCTTGCTCAGAATCTTGCTCATTCGGCTGTCGGGCGATTTTCAGAAGCTGAGTCGATTGCGCATGAACTGATTCGTAATGATCCTGAAAACGACTTTCCCTATTTTATCCTGGGACTGGTGAATCTGGAATCGGGGCATCTGCAGAAATCCCTTGTGAACTTCAGCGACGCTCTGGAACGAAATCAAAAACAGCATCTTTATTTTTTTTACCGTGCAGTAGTGTATCATTCACTGGGCAGCAGACAGGAAGCAGAACAGGATCTTCTTCAGGTTCTGAGCATGAACCTGAAATTTCCTGAAGCTTTGAATTTTCTTGGATTCATCTATGCTGAATCGGGCAAACAACTTGATGAATCCCTGGTCCTTATATCAAAGGCCATTGAATTTGATCCAATGAACGGAGTTTACAGAGACAGCCTTGGCTGGGTTTATTTTAAAATGGGCAGACTGGAAGAGGCAAGATTTCACCTGGAACTTGCCGCCCAGATCCTGGAAGAAGAAGGAAATGAAGATCCTGAAGTATACGATCATCTGGGCGATGTCCTTCTTGAAATGAATTATCCGATCAAGGCAGAAGTCTTTTATCGCAAATCAATTGAAGTCATCAATAAAAATAAAAATCAGAAATTTCTGAATCAAAAACAGCAGAATTTACGAAAAAAAATTGAGTCAAAACTGAAGTTGATGAAAAATTAATTTAAGAATGAATGCCTGTTCTAAAAAAAGTATATTGGAAAAACCTGTTGACTATAAAAAAATGATTTGCACTGCGGGCAACATCCTGCGGAATGAAACATTGTCCCTGTAAACCGGCGTTTTTTTAAAAATATGCCTTAAATCACAGCTGCCGATATGAGCTGTTCTGGAGATAGGATTGATGCGATTTTATATTTTTATTCTAGCAGTAATGATTTCCGTAGTATCCTGCAAGGGAATCAAGCGTACGCCTTCCGACGGAATTCTAGAAAATGACATCACTGCGATTAGAGATTCTTACAAACCATTTCCTTGTTTTCGAACATCCATGCAGATCGAGTTTACCGGTGCAGGCGGGAAAACAGAAAAAGGCAAGGCCAGCCTTCATGCGGATTATAAAAATGATAGAATGTATCTTGTTATCAAAGATCCTCTTTTTGGAATTGAAGTGGTTCGTCTCCTAAAAAATGGAGAAACCATAAAAATATGGAACCTTCGGACAAAGAAAATAGAGAGAATTCCTCTTTCACAGTTTGAACTCAGGGGACTGGGAAATAATACAATTCGCTTTCCTTTTAATCTTTTTCAAAACTTTATTTACGGGTCTTTGCCAGATGAGCTCTTTGATAAAAAATCAAAAATTCAAAGAAAAGAAGGTGTTCTCTTCGTAAAACGCAAAGAATCAGGATCTGAATACGAGTATGAGTTTCAGGAAAACCGCCTCAGAAAACTGACCTATACAAACCGTGCAGGAAATTCAAGAGCCGACGTTAAATTGGAGGGACTGTTCAGGGAGACCATATTTCCTGAAACTGTAGGAATTGTTGCAGGAAGTGTTTCTGAAAAAGATCTGACAGAAAAAATCCAAATCAAATTTTCAAGCGTCAATCAAAATGCAAAGTGCGATGACCGCTATTTTCAGATGCGCTGATCAATGCAATTGCTGTCCAGATTACAGCGACAGTCTCATCGTCCTGAAAATAACACTGTGCAAGCCCTGCAATAAAAACTGCTATGACGCCCGTACTTAAAAAAACAGCAGTAAAATCTTCCTGAATAAATCCTGAAGTTTTTGAAATGAGTTTATTCTTGAATAGAAAGCCGGCTGTAATCAGTAAAACCGCAAGATAAAAGACTCCTGCAAAAATTCCTCCCACGCTGAGCAAATGTAGGAAGTCATTGTGCGCATGCCCTGCAGGTGTATTGTTAGAAAAATAAAGAAGCTCCGGATAAAGCGATACATAGATCTCTCGGATCCTGTATGTTTCTGCTGTAAATTGACCTGGACCAGCGCCGGTAATCGGTGATTCCAGAAAAAGTTCCCAACTGCCTTTCCAGATAATCGGGCGCTGATAATCTGTGTAGCGGGTAATTTTATTTTCAAGGGAAGGCAGTTTTTCCGGATGAATGTGCAGGTAGATGCCGGATGCCAAAAGGCCTGCTGTCATGAAGAGCAAAAATCCCGGAATACAGATTCTGTTGATTCTGAAGGGTCTCAAATAAACTATAGAGGGGATGCTGATCAGAACGGCAGCCAGAATCCCTGCCTGGGCGGAACGTGAATTATTAAAAATTAAAATCAGAATGCCTGCAATAAAAATTAAAAGAGAAATCTTTCTACCTGTCCTGAGAAGGCCAGTCTCATTAAAGATCTTTGCGAATGTATAAGGCAGGATTATAATCATCAGTCCTGCATACGTCAGTCGAGTATTCATAAATCCGATCGGCTGGTAAAGCTGGGCGCCGAATAGATTGAAAAAGGGATGCTGAGGACGGTTTGATGCAGAAGGAATCATTTCATGCTGCATGATGATTTTTGAAAGCCGAAATTCGCTGAATAATGAAATAACTCCGCTGATAATTAAACAACTATAAAAATTTCAAAGGCAGTTGTAAGAACCTTTCTGTTTTTTTGATTTTTTCGGGCCAGAGAATATATCAGAATGCCGAACATAAACAATGCGATATCGCTGAACTCACTTTTATAAATCCATGAAAAACTGTCGGACTGTTCATGGTTGATGAGTCCTGAAATAAGAAGAACGCTAAAAAGAAGAAGGCCTGGAAAAAAAGGGGTTTTGATAAAATTGTTGTGGAGAAGTTTTTGTAAGAACTTGCTGAAAAGCGAAGAGTTTCTCTCTGATAAAAATAAATCTTTTGTTTTTATCAGTTTCAGGGGAAAAGAACTGTAGTTCCTGTATGCAGAAAAAATCTGCATGACGAGAAATCCGGAGAATGCCAGAAAAATAAAAATATGAGTCAGGCTTACAGAAAATGACATTGATACAATTGCAGCTGCAGTTGTATAAAGGATGAATGTAGCGTTTGTTTTCATTCAATTACTGAATAGTAAAACTGATGGTTGTATCCCAGACAAAATCACGAGATGCGCCGCCTTTTGCATAGGGAAGATTCACAAGTTTTGTTTTTTTCAGCAGGATATTTCTTGCAGCAGATGTAAAATCGCCTTTGTAATTCTCCAGCGCACCGTCCTGGCTTCGTATACTTCTGATTTTTACATCCCTGATCTTTCCTGTGCTGTCTATGTACATTGTAACTGCCACGCGAACGATTCCGATATTGGCTCTTTTCGCCCGTGAGGGATAATCATCGGGGGATATGTTTACCATGAGTCTTGCATTGTATCTCTGATCAAAATCCATGGTAGGATCGACGGCATTATTCCAGTTGACAGGTGGATCTTCTGATAATTTATCTTTTTCAATGATTTCATCAGAAAGATCCTGGGTTTCCACCGGCTTTTCTTCCTGGATTTCATTGTATTCAACAAACGTCATTTCCGTCATAACTATTTCATCTGTTGAAAAATCTTGACTGCCCGGAAGAAGATCTAGAACCAGCTGGGCTGATGCAATTAAGATAAGCTGAATGAAAAAACTGGCTATGATCCATTCCCGCATATCCCATTTTTTAACATCGATTTTTTTCAGTTCAAAATTCATTTCAGACGTTTCATATGAAATGGATGAAGACTTCATTTTGAGCCTCCCTGTGATTTTGGAGGCGTAGTTGTAATAATCAAATTTGCTATACCCGCTTCTTTCAGAGAATTGATGATTTCCTGCATATGAGAATAGGGTATATTTTTTTCAATATTTAAGTATACCCGGACAGCAGCAGGAGCATCGGTTGCTCTGTCAAGAATTACACCGCTTAATTTTTCATAGGGAATGTTCTGATTGAAAAAATAGACCTGTCTTTTTTGTGCCCGTTCATGGTCCAGATAAATAATCAGCGGGTAGGGTGAAGACATTGTTTCGCTTTCAACTTCAGGAAGAATCAGTTCCAGCGGCTTCTGGTCCGTGACAAGGGTTGTCGCCATATAGAAAATCATCAGTAAAAATGCTATATCGCCCATGGAAGACATGGGGATGGACATTGCTTTTCTTTTTTTGCGGAGGGAAATCATGGGTCCATACTCATTGAAAATTTTTCAATATTGATTTTTTGTATTTCCCGGATAAATTTGGGAACCATTTCCGAAGGAGCTTCCGGTTTTACCTTCAGTATGACAACAATTTCCGGATTTGCTTTTCTTTTTTCTGCAAGAATCCTAATGATTTCCGGCAGAGAATAGCTTTCTTTTTCATGGAGGATGTTTCCTTCTTCATTTATGTATACTTTGACGATATTTTCCTTTAAGATTTCCATTGGAGGAGCATCCTTTTTAGGAAGCGGCAGGGATACACCGCGAAACTCAAGAAGCGAACTTGAAGCAAGGTAAAATACAATTAAAAGAAAAGCAATGTCAGCAGTGCTTGAAAGGGGAATTTCTTCAATGCTTCTTCTTTTGCGTTTAATCTGTATCGCCATGGATAATCAGCCTGATCCGTTATAATATTTGCGCATTTTTCAATTTCAATTGTAACATTATCAATGTAGTAAAGAAAAAGATTGTAAATTAAAAAAGCAGGGATTGCAATGAAAAGCCCAGCAATGGTTGTAATGAGCGCTTCTTCAACGCCGCCGGCAAGGTCTCTTGCTGTAGGAGCCGCTTTCAGAACAAATTCGAGAAAGCTGTGGCGCATTCCCATTACAGTTCCAAAAAATCCAAGAAGGGGTGCAAGGTTTCCCAGATTGTTCAGAAGGTTAAGACCCTTTTCCAGTTTTCCCAGTTCTACAGTTGAACTGTTTACAATTGCTCGTTCCATTCTTTCTCTTCCTTTATCTTTAACGCGAAGACCGTTAAGAAGAACTCTTGAGATCAATCTTTTGTCTCCTGCAAGCATCTTTTCAAATGCATCCAGTCCTCCCTGATCCAGGGCCGACTGCATCTGGTCGTAAAATCCTTTAATGCCGATTTTTTCTCTTCTGAAAAAAAGCGCTCTTTCAATTGCAAAAGCCATAATTAAAACAGAAATGATTCCCAGACCAATCATGGTGATTCCGCCTCTGTAAATGAAAAGCCAGAGAGATTCTTTGGATTCCTGCGGCTTTTCCTCTTCCTGTTTCTGCGGGATCGCTTCCGGCTGATTTTCTGTTGTTTCTGCGGCAGGCGCTTGATCGGGCTTTTCCTGGGAAAAAACCGGAGTCATTCCAGCAATAGATACGATGATCATTGCCAGATAAATTCCTGTTTTTAATTGTTTTATATAGTTTGTATTTTTCAAAGCAAATCTCCCATAGATTAATAGTCCGGTTTGATCCTTATCAAGACCAATTAAAATCATTCGATTGTTAATTCCGGGTTTAGGTTTGCAACTAATATTTATTATACAGACGAGATGTGGATCGTGCCATATTTTTCGATAAAATTCATATTTTAAAATTGAAATTGGATTGCCTGTGATCTGAAGAGCTTGATTTTTGTAAAATAAGTTGTTATTTTTTCTATCGTAATTGTACGGATGGAGTTCTGCATATTTATTAAATAAATATTATTTCTTTAAAAACATCTATCATCAGGAATTTTTTAATGTTCACAGTTAAAAAAATTATCTCCGAATGGCTTCCTGTTTTTTTAATTCAAATTTAGAAGAGTCAAATGATTATAAACGGTGAAAATCATGAAATCAAATCCGGATTCTCCATTCTGGAGCTGATTCAAAAATTTAAGCTTGATCCCGATATGGTTGCAGTAGAGCTGAATGGAAGCATCTGCAGACGTGAAAGCTGGGAAAAAATTCAATTAAAAGAAAACGATCGAATTGAACTTCTTAAATTTGTTGGAGGGGGATGAAAACAGGTATTTATCCAATCCTTGACAGAGACCTGTGCTTCAGGCATTCTGTTGAATATGTTGATATCCTCAAATTATGGCAGGATTTTCAAATTCCATATTATCAGCTCAGAGCCAAAGGACTTTCTGAAAATGATTATGTTGATCTTGCAGAGAATTTAAAAGAAAGATTTCCTTCTTTTAAAATTCTTGCGAATGACTTTCTTGTCTCTTCCCTGGATAGAAATGATATATTTTCTGGAGTCCATCTCGGACAGGAGGACCTGCTTCTGCTTTCCTCCGGTCAAATTAAAATGCTTGCGGATCGATGCAGGGATGGAACTTTCATTGCAGGGATTTCGACTCATAATGAAATTCAGGTGAAAAAGGCACTTTCCCATTTACAGGATCCTGCAGGGGATTCTGAAGATAAGGAACGGATTTGTTGGAGCTATATTGCTCTTGGTCCTGTCTTTAAAACCTCCTCCAAACCCGGAGGAAAAGATCCTGTAATTTCCCAAAAAGATAGGGAAAATATTTTTCATAAAATCAAATCTTTTTCAGTCCTTGAAAATAAAAACGATTTACCTGAAATTGTATTGATAGGCGGTTTAACTGCCGGGAGTTTTCAGAAGCTGGTATACGGTAATTTCAAAAAAGATTATGGCTTTTTTCCTGTTCCATCGGTGATTGCATCTGCTATGGATAGGGAATCTTTAGTTTCCTGGAAATCAGTTCTGGAAAGTTACATTGCTTGACTTTTTTTATATGACATAATATGAAGTATTATGGATGGAAATCTTATGACCCAAACTTATGATACCGCACGAGAGGAGCGGGATTATCTGCTCGAATACAAATCAATTAATATCAACGCTCTGTACAGGGAGGACCTTTTAGGCATTCCCATTGATAATGTAACAAGAGATGAAGCAGTTGCTGTTATTATGGACCTTGTCGAAAAAAAACAGGGGCCCCATCATATTTTATTTTTAGATCCTGAGAAATTAATGAGAATCCGTTCTCG
>JAOUOA010000412.1 GCA_029880625.1 Spirochaetia bacterium | reverse complement strand
TAGCGGATGAGGCAAGGATGGTGCTTCCTGACGGATCAGGACTGTTATGGGCTTCAGTAAAACTGCAGACTTCGCTAAAAGAAAGAATTCCAATGATTGCTTTTTTAATGGATGTCATTCGCCTTTCGGTTAAAAAGGATTTTACAATTTATTTACTGGGTTCGAAAACAGAATATCTGGAAAGGGTTTTTATGAATTTGCAGAAAAGCTTTCCTGGAGTCCGAATTATTGGAAGACAGAGCGGGTATTTCAATCCATCAAGAGAATCATTGATTAAAGAATCACTCCGAAAATCCGCACCGGATTTAATTTTTCTGGGTATGGGGTTTCCGCTTCAGGAAAAATGGATTCGTGAAAATAAAGAACATTTATCCAGAGCGGTTGTGATTGGCGTTGATGGCGCTTTTGATGTCCTTTCCGGAAAAAATAAAAAAGGGCCTGACTGGGCGCAGACAAAGGGATTGATCTGGTTTTGGAGAACGATTTCGCGTCCATGGTTGTTATTTCGCTTCATGCGAATGATTTCTTTTTATATAATTGTGCTGTTTAAGTCTGTATTTTCTTCAAATAAAAAAGAAAGCGAATAAAGCTGTAAAACCGCCAATACCTGACCAGCAGGTCGGGTGTTTTATTCTTCCAGAGTCAGGAGAACTGGAGAAATCCAGTCGTCGATGAGAGGCTGCTTCTGGCTTCCTCTTTTAAATCCAAGCTGCACATTGGTTCTTGCTGTTTCATTGTCTACATTGATCTTCTTGGAAGCTTCAATTGCTTTCCAGTAATACTGCAGTGATTCAGATTCCAGATCTTCACGTTTTCTCTGAGAAAGCGTTCCTGACAGTTCAGAATGTTCCTTTTCGTAAAGTGCTCCGATGTTATTATATACTGCAGCAAGACTCTGGTAGATGACCCGCTGTCTTGAATCATCAGGGTTTGGATTTGAATAATTCATGGACATCTTTTCAAAGTCATCTTTTACCTTAAGATAATTTCCAAGAGCTGTTCTTGTCTGGTCTGTGTAAAAATATGAATTTCCTCTTGCCATTAGAAGAGCCGGATCTGAGTAATTTGCATCGTAATCAATATCCAGGGTTTCCCATGTATTGAGGGCGCTTTCAAAGTCACCATTAATGTAGTCAATCCAGCCTTTTCTGTAAACGGCATTGATTTTTGCAATTGGATCTTTAATGTCCATCTTCAGAGATTCTGCAAAATATTCCCGTGCTTTTCGCAGTTCTTCTTTTCGCATTTCAATATCGCCGCTTTCAACCTGCATTGCTCTGTCTGGATAAATTTTTGTATTGGGAAATCCGGGAAATTTTGAATCATTGATTCCTGAATATTTCAGATACAGCAGAGAACCGAGATTGTAGTAAATTTTTCCAATATCGCCTTCCAGGAGCGTTTCATCTTCTGGATGTGACCCGAGATTGTCAACGGTGCTTCCGTGAATTTCAACTGCTTTGAGAAAATAATCTGCCGCTCTGTCATATTCAAGCAGATTCATATAATATTCTCCAATTGCATTTACAGCCAGAAAATGATCCGGATCGTATTTATGCGCATTCTGGAACTGTTTTAGCGCACGATAGGATTCTTTCTGTGAAATGAGGTACCTTCCTCTTTGATAGAATCCTTCGCCGTATTGAGATCCAACGATCAGCTGCTCATCTCTCTGTTCTTCACGGTTGAAAATAATTTCAAGAAGATGAACGGCATTATCTTTAATATCCATTCCTGAAATTGAATCTTTCGGATCAATCTGATACTTAATCCGAAGTTCATCCTCGTTCATATCTATATAAAAGCTGGCAAGTTTTGAAAGCGTATGGATCGGCAGATCATCTTCAAGTCCCAGTTTCTGAATATGGCGGTGACGTGCGATGATAAATCTGGGATCTTTTTCTTCTTTCCATATTTCGACATAGGTTTTAATGATCCCGGAATGGCCTTCAATGGCCGCAGGAGACTTATCCAGAATTTTATTGAATTCTCTGGCAGATGCTATAAAATCTTTTCTGTTGTAATAAACATCTCCAATTTTTGCCATTGCTTCAACGTCATCGGGGCGATTCATCAGCGTTAGAATCAGTTTGTAGTAATCAATGCCGAGATTGTCATTCTTGTATTTTTTACCGCTTCTTGCTTCAATAAAATCTCTTGCTACAAATGAATGAAATCTTCCCAGATTGATCAAGGTTGTACGGTCAAGTTCTTCATCCCGCAGTCTTGCCGTGGTATAGGCGCCGGGAATTAAAAGCTGTCCGCGTATATTACTTCGATCAACAAAATTTGCTTTTCTGCCGCTTTTCCAGCCTTCTTCAGAAGGCCAGGATGATCCGTCAGACAGTCGGATCAAAGGAGCCCTCTGCGATTCATTGCTCCAGTCAGGTTCCGGTGTGATTTTTCCAAAAAGTTTGATGAAGGCATCTTCATACAGTCCTGCATACATGTAAGCAATGCCGTAGCGATTCATAAATTCAATACTGTGATTTCCGCCGGACTGATCCAGTCCTGTCTGATAAAGCTTTTCAGCATTTTCTTTGTGCTGTTTTCTTTCTTCACCTGTCGTAATGCCTGCCAGATAAATTTCTTCAAGCCCTTCTTCGTATTTTCCCTGGACAGAATAGGAATGAAAAATTTTAATTCCTGAAAAAATTGAACCGACTGCAATTATAGCAAGGCCAAAAAGAGCGGCAAGAATTTTTGCATTTCGCCTTCGGCTTCTGAGTTCTTCAGGGCTCATGCCGTCTGTATATAGAATCTGCACACCATCAGCACGCATGGAGGAGGGTGTTAAATCCGGTCTGTATCCCAGTCTGGGCTCAAGAAAATCAGCAATGGTTGATGCATCAGCCTGGTCCATGACCATGTTCATCAGCAGTCGCTGGTCCGGATGGGAAATCTTTTCATTTACAATTGCATCTATAACGCTTTTTTTCAGGCTTTCAGGATAATTGATGAGCTGATCTCTGATTTTGGCAAGATCTTCATCTGTAAATTCTTCGCCGATTCCCTGCTGCATTTGAGCCTGTTCGGACATCTCGGCAAGATCATCTACCCCAAGAACATCTGAAAAGGAAGCGTCGTCTGATTCTGATGAAAAAGATGAGTTAGCCAGAGGGGGCGAGTCCGAAAGAGAAAAGTCATCTGAAACAGGCGAATCAAAAGTATCATCGATACTGCTTCCGCCCAAACTATCGGGAATATCCAGTGATCCTGCTGACAGATCATCCCCGCCTCCGAGTGAAAGTTCATCAGAATCGCTGCCCCCGATTGAAAAATCGTCGAGAGGATCAGTTCCTTCTGACCTTGGTTCATCCAGGGAAAGATCAAAAGCGCTGTCCTCCTGCAGAGAAAAATCATCTGTACCCTGACTGTCAGCAGCTGATGAAAAATCATCGCCAAAACCACCAAGAAGATCATTCTCGGTATCTGTACTGTCAGAGGTCCCGCCTAGCATGTCGTCGGCAGGAGCATCC
>JAOUOA010000364.1 GCA_029880625.1 Spirochaetia bacterium | reverse complement strand
AACAATACAGACTTTGTTTTCGGACAAAGCTTCTTTTAACTTTTTTGAATTAATGTCAATGATCCGTGCATTGGAATGTGCCGAATCCGTTCGAAATTCAATTTGATGGCCAGTAAACGATATTGCAGGAACCTTGATATGGTCAAGCGCCATTGCCAGAAGAGAGATGGAAATTTGCTCTCCCGTGGATAAAAGCATATCCATTTCTCTTGTGGGGGGATTTTGATTTACTCTTGCAGCCATTTTTACCAGTTCGTCCGTGGTATGCCCCATAGCCGAAACAACTACGACAAGTTGATGGCCCTGATCGTAAAACATTTTGATCCTGTTGGCTACATTATGAATTTTATCTGTGTCACCGACAGAAGTTCCGCCGAATTTTTGAATGATTAACATAATTTTGCGTCATATTTTTAAAAGCTTTCTTGAGTGCAAAATAAAATTCATCTGTATGTCAGGAACGTTTCTTTTTTCATGAAGGATTCAGGACAGAAATTATTTTGTTAAGAAATTGACAGATCAGGCAATTTCAGTATTTTAATCTATAAGCTAAGATAAGGAAATGATGGGAATTAAAAATAATCGAATTTTTCAGAAAATTTCTGTATTTTCATTGATAGTAATCTTTTTAACCGGGATTTCCTGTACCCATGAAAGGAAAGATGACGATTTTCTCCTCTGGGGGCTGCTGATCTACCTGTATCTGCAGAATATCCAGCCACGGCCCTGTATCAGCAATACATCGCTTTCTCCACAATCTGATCCGTATTTTAACGATCAGTGGCATCTGAAAAATACCGGACAATTTGGTGGAACTTCAGGTGAAGATATTAATGTTCTGCCTGTCTGGAATTCAGGAAACCGGGGAGAAAATATCCAGGTTGTTGTAGTTGATAATGGGATAGAAACAGACCATGAAGATCTGTTTTCAAATATCAATGCCAGTTTCAATGTTTTTTATGACTCATACATTGGAAAACACGGAACGTCTGTAGCGGGTTTAATCGGAGCGGACGATACTAACGGCATTGGTCTTCGTGGGGTTGCCCCAAACAGTTGTATTGCATCTTATAATCTTCTTTCTTATTTTACCCAGATCAATGAAAGCGATGCTATGACACGATCAATGCAACTGGCTCATGTATCCAATAACAGCTGGGGCTTTAAGGACTCAGAAGGCAGATACAATGCAGCAGGCAGAACCTGGAAGGATTCTATTGAATATTCTCTTGTGAACGGCAGATACGGCAAAGGGATCGTTTACTCATGGGCTGCAGGCAACGGCGGCAGATTAAGTTCTGGCGATACAACAGAAATTGATAATTCAAATTATGACGGATATGCAAATTATCACGGTGTAATGGCCGTATGCGCTGTAGGAAATGACGGCGTCCGCGCCTATTATTCTGAAAAAGGCGCAAATTTATGGGTTTGCGCCCCATCGCTTGGAAATAATACTGTAGGCGTTTCAACAACGGATTTATCCGGTTTCTACGGCTATAATTATCCAGGAGCACCGGATTATTCAAATTTAAATTATACAAAAAAATTTGGCGGGACCTCTGCATCAACGCCGATTGTATCGGGGGTTGCCGCTTTGATCCTTCGTGAAAATCCAAATCTTTCCTGGCGCGATGTGAAAATCATTCTTGCTAAAAGCGCAAGAAAAAATCATGACGCAGATGCAGACTGGACAACAAACGGAGCGGGCTATAACATCAATCATAAGTACGGATTCGGCGTTGTCGATGCTGACGCCGCTGTGACTCTTGCGAAAACCTGGAGCAATGTTTCTGCGCAAAAAATTACCGGCCATTATAAAGAGAATAAGCTTGTTTCCATTCCCGATAATGATGTAAATGGAGTTACGGGAAGCATCAATGTTTCAGGCAGCGGAATCACTAAAATTGAATTTGTTGAAATTATTCTGGATACGGATCATTCATTTGCAGGGCAGCTGGAAGTAACGCTTACGGCTCCTTCCTCAACTCAAAGCATTCTTGCTGAAACGCATCCCTGTGCGGGTTCATGCGGATCGCTGTTTGGCGGCTGGAGTTACGGCTCAGCCAGACATCTGGGAGAAGCCGCTGACGGAACGTGGACTTTAAAAGTAGCGGATCAATATTCAGGAAATACGGGAACATTCATATCATGGTCCATCAAATTTTACGGAAGATAATCAGGTGAAATAATGAGAGTAAAGCTTGGATTAAATTTATTGATTTGTTTTTTTGCCGTTATCTTTTTTTCTTCTTCGCATTTGATCAATGCACAGCCGGGGAATGAATATACCTGGGATGACGGCTACCGAACTTATAAGGTCTGGATCCAGTCAGAATATATAATGGAATTTGATTCATCTCCCGGAAATAGTAATATTAAAAGTAAAGATCATGGTGCGGAACTTGTCAGCAAAAAGGGGAAAATCCGTCTCTGGAAAATAAAAAAGAGCGAGTTGCGTGAATCTCTTTCAAAAGGGAAGGTTCCTCCTTCGCTAAAAGGAAAAGGAAAATTTTCTCCTGTGTTTTCAGATTCAAAAGACGGAAAAGGTCTCTTGCGGGCTCTTCCTGGCGGCATGATCATTTACTTTCAGGAAAATTGGAGTCTGGATCAGGTAAATCAGTTCGCAGAATCTAACGGTTTGAAAGTTCTTGTTAAAATGAAAGTAATCGGAAATGCTTATGCTTTTCGAACAAATTCGGGATTGAGTGCTCTTCTGACGGCAAATCAACTTCGTGCGAAGTCAGGTGTTCTTGCAGCTTTCCCCGACTGGTGGGTTGATGTCTATCCGCGTTAAAGAGTGGATACCGGCAGATTGTAACCATTTTACAGAAAAATAAGATAGACAATATGTAATGAAAATTAGAGAAGAGAATTGATTGAAGGGAAATATTTATTTTTGTTTCATAATAATGCTTTGAGATGCAGTTTGGATTACCCTTTATGAATAAACTAAAATTGGGAGATAAGAAAAAAGAAATATGAGCAAGCCTGTTGTGATTGTAGGTATAGGAGAAGTAGGGGGTGTCCTTGCACGAGGAATTTTAAAATGCGGATTTCCCGTTTATCCTGTTACAAGGAATATGAGCCTCAAGGATGAAGTAAAAAAGATTCCAGATCCGCAGGCTGTGATCCTTGCAGTGTCAGAAAATGATTTTCAGTCTGCCATGGACGATATGCCCGAACAGTGGAAAGATAGGCTGGTACTCCTTCAAAATGAGCTTCTTCCCCGCGACTGGACCAATGAAGGAGTCAAAGATCCAACAGTTCTTGTCGTCTGGTTTGAAAAAAAACCGGGACAGGATTTTAAAGTGCTCCTGCCGTCGCCCGTATACGGAAAACACAGCGAATTGATCATGAAATCGCTTGAGGCGCTTGGGATTTCTTCACAGAAACTTTCATCCGATAAAGAGCTTCTTTATGAACTCGTCAGAAAAAATGTTTATATCCTGACCACAAATATTGCAGGTCTGATTACCGGCGGAGTTGTCCGGGATTTAATGGAAAGACACCATGACTTTTCCAGAAAAGTTGCCAGCGATGTTATGGATATTCAGGATTATCTGACACAGACAAAAAATGACAGAACGGCTCTTCTGAAAGGTCTTGATGAGGCATATGAATCGGATCCCGATCATAAATGCATGGGCAGATCCGCTCCCGGACGGCTGGCAAGACAGCTCCATCATGCTAGAGATGCTTCGCTGCCTGTATCTGTACTTCAGAAGATTGCAGTCGAAAAACTGTAATTCGCTTTATTGCGAATTTTGACTTAATTATTTTTAACGCCTGAATGAGTTAGTTACAGTATAGGTTTTTTTCCTCCGCCATCCGGAAGATCAATGACAAGTCTGGGTATGGCAATACCGG
>JAOUOA010000363.1 GCA_029880625.1 Spirochaetia bacterium | reverse complement strand
ACTTCAGAAAAATATCTATTACATATCAATCGGAGCGGGAGTATTTCTTGGTTTTTCTCTTGCATATTTTTTTCAGATTCTTTTCATAATGATTCTTGAACCGGGAATCTCGGAAAGTCTTGCAATTATCAAAAAATTTCCGGTTCAGTCCAGAAGACCACAAACTGTATATAAAAGCATCGATGATGTCAGAATGCTTGTCGGCGGTAATTTTATGCGGGACAGTGTAAGAGACCGAAGCGCTGACATACAGATCAGTGACGGAGCAGGCGGACAGATCATTCTTTTTGGAGTTATTGCAGGTCATCCATCTATTGCCTCTGCTGCAATACAGGTCGCAGGTGAAAATAAAGTCAATGAATACAGACCTGGAAAAATGGTTGCCGGATATAAAATTGCTGCTATACATTATGACGGAATCACCATAGAAAGAGGCGGAACCAGAATTAAGCTGAAAATCGGCGAACAATCCGGACAGGCTGCTGCACCTTCTGCGGGAGCTTCCATTCCCGGAGCTGAAAAAATCACGATCTCACGAGACAGAGTTCTTACACTCTCACAGAATTCAGAAGCCATCATGAGGAACAAATTTGCTCCTATTACAAAAAATAATAAAATCGCAGGATTTAAATTAATTTATGTACCGGAAGATAATAACTTTTTATATGAAATGGGAGCCAGAAGCGGAGACATAATTAGAAGATTTAACGGACAGCCTCTGGAAAGTAATGAAAAGCTGTTTGAAATATGGCAGAGCATTAAAACCTCCAGTCGTGTCACGATTGAAGTGGAAAGAGGAGGAAAAATTCTGCCATTTGAAATAGAAATTCAAAATTAAATCATAAATCATCCGATATTAAATTTATCAGGTTATACATAAGCTATGTTTTCAGATAAATACAAATTTGCCGTACGCATTGTTCTGGTTTTTCTATTTGTTTTTCAGTTTGTTTTCACAAATCCCCCGGTACATCCTGAACCCATGTTTCGTCCTGAATTTCGGGATATAGAAATCCGCGATTTTTTAAAAACCATGGCTCAGCTTACCAAAAAAAATATCCTCATAGATGATACAATCAAAGGAAAAATTACAATCATTTCTCATAAATCCATACCCGTCAGCAATGCTTTAAATTTTATGAAACAGGTCCTGGAAGTCAGGGGATTTGCAGTTATTGAAGAACCACATTTAATTAAAATCGTCCTGAAAAATACCGCCGGAGAATCAACACTTCCCATAACAGATTCTGAACTGGAAAGCGGATCTGGAATTGTGACAAAAGTGATCCGACTGCCAGGAAATGCAAGCGCATCTGAAATGCAGGGATTGATTGTACAGTTAATAGGAAAGGATACGACAGTTGCCGTTTACCGGCCTTCAAATTCTCTGATCTTAACCGGTTATAACCGTAATGTGCTGAAAGCCATCAGCGTTATTGAAGAAATTACTTCATCCGGAACTAAAAAGCCCATTAACGGAACTGCATCAAATGACAATGTTCAAATTTATCATGTGAAAAATATGCCGGCTAAAAGTCTGGAACAGGTCTTAATCCGTCTGGATAATCCAGCTGCTGCAACACCGGGACAGGCTCCTGCTGCTGGACAAAAAATCAAGGCAGTTGCCCATAAAGAATCCAATTCCATTATTGTAACTGCAAATCAGAGCGAATGGGGTGATATCCGCAACATTATAGAGCAGCTGGATCAAGTAAGAACACAAATCCTTCTAGAAGTTTTAATCGCGGAAGTCAGTTCGAATAATCTAAATGATTTCGGAATCGACTGGCGTTATATGGGACGTCAATCAGGACATGCCCAGTTTAACAGCGGCCTTGCTGCAGAAGGCGGTCTTGTCGATTCTTCTTCAGGAAAGATTACTGGAAATAATACTCTTTCAGGTTTTTCTCTGGGTTTTCTGGATAAAGGCGGAGAGCTTATGGGTATATTTAACGCCAATATTCAGAATCAAAATTTCAATGTACTTTCAGCGCCCCAGGTAATGACTCTGGATAATCAGGAGGCAGAAATCAATGTAGGGCAGGATGTTCCTGTACAGACCCAAGAAAGAACTTCAGGAGGCGGAACAGCAGAAGCCACGGTAAATTCCTTTGAATACAGACCCAGCGGGATCAAGCTGCGTTTTACCCCTCATGTAAGCGTGGACGGTCAGATTTCACTGGATTTATATACCGAGGTAACAAATATTGAAGGAGGAGCCACTGCAGCAAGCAATCCAATATTCAATAAAAGAAATGTAAAAACCTATGTAACCGTAAATAATAAGCAGACCATTGTCATTGGAGGTCTTGTCTCCAATGAAAAACACAGATCAATTATTAAAATTCCTCTCCTGGGAGATATTCCTGTTCTGGGGCATTTGTTCAGAAGAACCACCATTACCAATAAAAAAACAAATCTTATGGTATTTATCACCCCGAATATTCTGAACAAAAAAGAAGACGCAGACCGAATCAGTGCTTATAAAAGACAGGAGCAGCTTGAAGCCAGCAGGAAAGCTGAAAACAAAATCAAACTGTGGCCTGAAAGAAAGAGAAAAAGCAAAAGAGATAAAATGTTTAAAAAAATGAAAAAAGAAAAGGCTGTAAAACCCTGATCCATTATAAATAATGATTGTTTTATTTCGAAATTAAAAGAAAAGTGAACTATGAAATTTCGTTTTGAAGATCTCCTTTTGAAAGAAGGGATCCTGAAAGAGACTGAACTAGAAGAAGTAAAAAAAATTCAGCAAAAATCTTCTGCGGATTTAACGCAGATCCTTCTCAAAAAAGGGATACTTGACGATGATAAAATCGCACGTCTTAAAGCAAAAGAATATTCCTTTGATTTTCTTCCCAAAATAGAATTCAATCACGATAAAGTTTTTGAATCCATCCCCCTGGCTCTGATCCAGAAATACAGAATGGTTCCTGTAAATAAAAAGGGGAAAACTGTAACCGTTGCACTTTCCGACCCTTCGGAAATCCATGCAATGGATGATCTTCATAAAAGTCTTCGTGGTTATAAAATTAAATATGTCGTAACTACAGATACAGAAATTATGCGTCTGATTCATTCGCATTTTGACGAGACATCCAGCGCTGCAAAAGAAGTTCTTGATGGGATTGCAGATGATTATTCAGATCTTGATTTTTCTGAAGAAAATTTTGATGCAGGAAATGAAGCGCCAATCATTCGAATGGTGAATGCAATTTTAAATCAGGGTATCCAGGAAGGAGCTTCTGACATTCACGTCGAGCCCTATGAAAAAAGACTTGATATACGCTATAGAATAGACGGAATTCTGCATAAAAGGCTTTCGCCTCCACGATCCATCCATTCAGGACTTGTTTCCAGAATTAAAATTATGGCGCATCTGAATATTGCAGAAAACCGGCTGCCTCAGGACGGCAGAATCAAATTAAAACTTGCAGGTAAGGATGTTGACATCAGGGTCTCTTCAATTCCTACACGCTACGGTGAACGTGTAGTTATGCGTTTGTTAAATAAATCAGATATTAATTACAGTATCAATACTCTTGGATTTCTTCCGGCTGTTCAGAAATCATTGATTAACATCTTAAAGGAGCCGAACGGTATTGTTCTGGTTACAGGACCTACTGGTTCAGGCAAAACAACAACGCTCTATGCATTTTTAACAGAACTGAACGATGAAGTCAGAAATATCATTACCGTGGAAGATCCTGTTGAATATGAAATAGAAGGAATTTCTCAGATGCAGATGCAGGAGAAAATAGGTCTTACATTTGCCAGCGCTCTTCGTTCCATTCTAAGGCAGGATCCGGATGTTGTCATGGTTGGAGAAATCCGGGATAAAGAAACTGCAAAAATTGCCATTCAGGCTTCCCTGACCGGTC
>JAOUOA010000362.1 GCA_029880625.1 Spirochaetia bacterium | reverse complement strand
ATTCCATGCTGTTTTCCAGAACGCTGATGCGTTTATCAAAATCTATATCTGAACTCATAATGTTTCAACCTCTTTTTTTTCGGGTTTGATAATTTTTCTTAATATATACTATGTAAAAATAATTCAAATCGTTGCTTTAAAATTTTCAATTTTGGGTATTTTTTAATAATGCTTCTTCAGCATAAATCTTGTTTCCTATCACTCAAGTTCCGTGCTCGGAAGATTGTTTCTGTTCCGTTCGAAGTCTGCTGATTGCTGCCAGGCATTTATGAGATTTGTTAATTTTTAAGAATCCGCACCGCAGCCTTTTTTTATTTTCCCGGGCAGAATTAATATTATTGATTTTTTAAAGTTGATTCATGAAAGACCCGTGATGAATTTAGAATTACACCGTTCAATTTACCCCGGATTTTTTATGAATATCAATACAGAAAGATTATTGTCCTATTTAAACGAACTTTCACAGAAAGGAAAAATTTCCGGTTTGCAGGGAATTTACCGATTGGCTTTTTCCGAAGGAGATCTTGCAGGCCGGGCTTTTTTTAAAGAAAAAATTAATGCAGCAGGACTTTCTGAATTTACTGACGGATGCGGCAATATCCATGCTTTTTACAATCCTGACAAACTGGATCTACCTGAAGTCATCATTGGTTCCCATATTGATTCTGTCCCTGCAGCAGGTCATCTGGACGGCAGTCTCGGCGTAATGGCAGGCCTTGAATGTCTGATTTCCTTAAAAGAACAGGGATTAAAACCGGAACGTCCCATCCGTTTGATTGCATTCAGCGACGAAGAAGGCCGTTTTGGAGGCACACTCGGCTCCATGGCAATTGCTGGCGATCTAACTCCTGAGATGATTGAATCGTCAAAAGATTTAAATGGCATCAGTCTGAAACAAGCCATGCAGGCTGCAGGATTGAATGCGAAGGACTGTCTGCAGTGCCGGATTCATCCGGATAAAATCCACTGTTTTCTGGAACTGCATATTGAACAGGGACCCGTTCTGGATCAATTAAAAATCCCCATTGGAATTGTGGAAGGGATTGCGGGAATTATGAAATGGAATGTCCGTTTTATCGGAGTTTCAAATCATGCAGGCACGACTCCCATGAACCTGCGGCAGGATGCCTTCCTTGCCCTGTCTGAATTTTCTCTGAATATAAAAAAAATTCTGGATCAGTCTGGAAGCGAAAGAAGCGTTGCAACGATAGGAAAGGTTCAGCTTTCTCCCGGTACGGCAAATACCATTCCTGAAACGGCATCCTTCAGTCTGGATTTTCGCGATACAGATCCGGAAATATTATCTGCTCTGCAGAAAGAATTTCGAAAAGAGCTTTCCCGGATTGCGCGCGAAAACAGGATCATGTTCGAGTTTGATGTTTTAAGCAGTATCGAACCTGCTAAATGCGATCCTGATGTAATTTCAGTCATTGAAGAAACCGTAAAGGAAAGGAATCTGAATTATAAAAAAATGATGAGCGGAGCGGTCCATGATACGCAGGTCATGGCGCATATTACGCGTACGGGAATGATTTTTGTTCCCAGCTGCGGCGGAAGAAGTCATTCCACAGCGGAATGGACCCATCCGGAAGATCTGGAAGCGGGAGCCAATGTGCTTCTTCATGCGATATTAAAACTTTCAGGAGTAAAACATGATTGATTTGAATAATCCGGAATTTGCCAATGTCGATCCTCTCCATTCAGCTTACAGAAAATCCATCGGAGAAGAATCGCGGACACACAAACAGGCCATTCAGGCAAAAAATACAGCTCTTCTGGTCATTGATGTTCAGTATCTGGACGCTGCGGAAGGCTACGGCGTTTTTTCCGATCCCGATAATCCCGGAAAAGAAGAACGCGAATATTATTTTAAATCATTAAAAGAAATTGTTCTTCCCAATATTCAGAAGCTGCAGAAAACCTTTCGTGATCAAAAACTGGAAATCATTCATATCCGGATTCAGTCTCTTACGCAGGACGGAAGGGATCGGTCGCTCGGTCATAAAAAACTGGATCTTCTTGCCGTTCCCGGATCAAAAGAAGCGGAATTTCTGGAAGAAGTGGCTCCCGAAGGGGATGAAATTGTCATTAATAAAACTGCAAGCGGCGTATTTAATTCCAGCAATCTTCTTTTTGTTCTGAGAAATCTGGGCATTACAGGACTTTTTGTGACGGGAGTCTATACCAATGAATGCGTATCTACAACCGTACGCGACGGAAGCGATCTTGGATTTTCCATCACTTTAATCGAAGACGCCTGCACAACGGTGACCCCGGATCTTCATCACAACACGATTTCTGTTCTCAGAGACCGATATGCAAGAATTGAAACGGCAGATCAGGCTGTAAAAGAAATTGAAAAACTGCTTTCAAAATGACTGCATTCGGCCTTTGCAGCTAAAATCTGCAGATGATAAAATGATTCAGCGCCGCAGCTAATTCAGTATAATCTCATCCAGATTTTATTTTAATCTTGTCCCGATTTTTGTCTGATTCGTGTGTAAATCAGTTGAAAATTTTTTTTTTAAAAAGTCCTTGAACGATTCAGAAAAAATATTATAATGACTTATATACTTCAAATCCATGCCGCCGTAAGGCGTTCCTGTCTCTTTCTTCTTCAATTTGTTTCTCCGGGCATTTTTTCCAGTTGAGAGTTTCGGCATTCTATTGATTTGAGGCGGATTGATCTTCATGAAGAAAGTGGAAGCGTATATAAAGCCCCTTCGTGCAAACGATGTGAAAAACGCTCTGAATGAAGCGGGTTTCAGCTCTTTTCAAATGTATGAAGTGCATGAAAGCATGGATACTTCCCATCAGGAACGTGTCAGCGGAACTGAATATCCTGTAGATCTTGTTCCCCGTTCTGTAATCCGTTTTCTTGTGAAAGATAATGAACTCGAAGATGCCCTTAAGCTGATTCGCAAATCTGCAAAAACAGGAAATCCTGACGACGGAAAAATTCTGGTCACAAATATCGATCATCTCGAATATATTGGAGAATAAAGATTTGGCTTTATTTTTCCGGAGAAATATTATTTTTTTATATCTGTTTATTTTCGCATGCCTGTCCTCGGCGTCTCTTTTGGCATCTCCCTCATGGACTGAAAAAGAGCTGAATTCAAACGGCGGCTACTTCGTCCTTTCATGGAAAAAAGATCCGGATCGGAAAATCGAGCTTCAGGAATCTTTATTTCTCGATTTTTCAAAGGCAGAAATCATTTACACGGGAAAAGATTCTGCATCGGCGATGTCAGGTAAAAAAAACGGAATGTATTATTATCGCATTCGTTACACGGATTCCGATTCCTGGAGCGACGCATGCATTGTTCAGGTTGAACACCATTCGCTTTTTAAGGCATTCCTTTTTATGACTGCAGGCGCCCTTGTCTTTTTTTCAACTCTCGGTCTTCTTCTTTACGAAGGTTTCTGGAAACCATCGTCAGAAGAAGGGGAGGGCGGATCTTGACAGAATATTTTCTTGATATGAAGACTGCGGGAATTCTTCTTGGAATCTTCAGCGTGCTCTGGATTGCTCTTGGCTGGTATCTCGGGCGGAATAATCAGAATCTTGACGACTACATGCTTGCAGGGCGAAAGGTCGGACTTGCCCTTGGAACGGCGACGATCATGGCCACATGGGTGACAAGCAATACCACTCTTGTTGCTCCGCAGCTTGCCTACCAGATGGGAATCTGGGGAATGATCGGATATTCACTCGGTTCCGTAGGCCTTTTTTTATTTGCGCCTCTTTCCGCACGGATCCGCAAACTCATGCCGAACGGCTTTACCAGCGGCGATTTTATCCGCATTCGTTACGGCAATGCCGTCTGGAGAGTATTTCTTGTCATCTCCATTGTTTACGGACTTGGATGGCTTGTCAGC
>JAOUOA010000361.1 GCA_029880625.1 Spirochaetia bacterium | reverse complement strand
TTGGAGTGGGCGCTTCCAGAGTTCGGGATCTGTTTGATCAGGCAAAGAAAAATTCGCCCTGCATTGTTTTCATTGATGAAATTGATGCTGTAGGAAGACTCAGAGGAGCAGGTCTCGGCGGCGGCCATGACGAAAGAGAACAGACACTCAACCAGATGCTCGTTGAAATGGACGGATTCGAAGAAAATGAAGGTATTATCGTTATTGCTGCGACAAACCGCCCTGATGTTCTTGACCCTGCTCTGCTTCGTCCGGGACGTTTTGACCGTCAGGTAGTTGTTGACGCCCCTGACATTGTTGGACGCGAAGCAATCTTAAAAATTCATGCAAAAAAAGTTCCTCTTACATCTGATGTTTCACTGAACCAGATTGCACGGGGAACGCCCGGATTTACCGGCGCAGATCTTGCGAATCTGATCAATGAAGCTGCCCTCCTTGCGGCAAGAAGAGACAAGAGAAGGGTTACGCAGGAAGAACTTGAAGAAGCAAAAGATAAAGTAATGATGGGTCCGGAAAGAAGATCTTTTATAATCACTCCGAAAGAAAAAGAAGTCATCGCCTACCATGAAGCGGGACATGCTCTGATCGGAAGTCTGCTCCCCTATGCAGAGCCGGTCCATAAAGTAACGATCATCCCCCGAGGACGTGCTCTTGGACTTACGCAGCAGCTCCCCCTTGACGACAAGCACATCCAGCCGAGCAAGTACTGGCTTGACCGGATCTGTGTTTTAATGGGCGGCTACCTTGCAGAAGAACTTATCTTTGAAGATACTTCTACCGGAGCATCCAACGACATTCAGGTTGCAACCAATATTGCCCGGCGTATGGTTTGCGAATGGGGCATGTCTGAAAAACTCGGAACCATTTCCTACTCTAACAACAATGATTCTATTTTTCTTGGAAGAGAAATTTCATCAAACCGCTCTTACAGCGACGAAACAGCCTTTGCAATTGATGATGAAGTTAAGCGAATTGTTTCAGAACAGACTGAAAACGGCCGGAGCCTTCTTTTGAAGCATAAAGACAAGCTTGAAAGCATGGCCAAGTGGCTTCTTGCAAATGAAACCCTTAGCGGCGCTGAATTAATCAAAATTGTCGGTTCCGATGCATCGGAAAGCCAGAAAAAGATTCTGGAGAATCGAGAAAGCAGCGTCAATGAACCTGAGAAACCAATTGACGGCGAGGAAATGGGAGTCGCTGCAACGTAAAAGAATATGAATGAGGATTTACTCCTTATACTCAGCAATCCTTTCCCTCAGGACAAGCGGCTGCTTGGTTTTGCAAGAGAAGAGCACAGAAGCGATTCAATACTCAAAGCAAAACCAAACGAAAAATTTTCCTCTTTCCGTGAACCGCTTACAGATGTAATGTCTCCGCACATTGAGAACGCAAAAGCAATTCAGAAGATTTTCTTTTCAGGCGAAGATGCGACAAATTCACGAATCAGTGCAGGCAAAGCTGGCATTGACCTGAATGAAAAACTTCTTGAAATTGATAAATTTTTCAGGACCTACATTGAAACAGCAAAAGATGATTTAATAGAGAATGAGGCAAGACGGCTTGAAAAACGATACTTCGAAAAAACCGGCGTCCCTTCCCAGCTCAATTTTATAAAAATGAAACGCTTCTATGAAAAGCTCAAAACCTTTAACGAATCGGCAACCAAAATATGGAAAGAAATTTACGGAATTATTAACTCTCTTTCTCTTTCAGACAAATTTTCAAAAATTTCAAACTCTGCTGTCGAAGAACACATAGAACCATCTCTGAAGTTATCCAGATTTACAGATCTATTTTTAACGGAACTCCATAAGTATTTAAAAATAGAAAGTGAAGGAGTGAATAAAAATACAGGCGCACATATTGCTGAACTGTCGTATGACCCCTATGCACGTTATAATTTGGCCGGTTTTTTCGGCGACACAGCGGATAATTTTAGAGATGGATCTTTTCAAAATCAGGATTCAATTCCCGAAAATATAAAAAAAAGCTCAATTGCAAAAAACATTGTTCTGGAAACCCGTGAGCAAAAGCTGAATCGATCCAGTACTTTTTCGACTGCCATGCTTGGAAGCAGAGACTGGAACAGAACCACGGATTACTACATGGAACTTGCCGCTCAGGAATATGAGGAAAGCCTTGAACTTTTCCGGCGCTCCTATCACGTTTCTCTTACCGATGAAGACAGAAACAATCCGGTCAGTTCAAGTAGCGCTGTTCTACGAAAGAGTATCGGCGATGAATATCTGGAACCCTATATCAACATGCTTTACGGGAAACTCCATGACATTTCCGCTTTACTGATCACTTCAGATTTTCCCGGGCTGGATCATCCGCTTGTTTTTCTCTATCACTGCGGTCCTGTAGCTTTTTTAAATATTCTTCATTTAACTCTTCAACAGGAGCGAATTGGAGAGATTTTCTATTTAAAAAAAGACCGCAGTACAGAAAGGACCTATCCGGAATCAATCCTCAAACGGGAAATTATCGAATGGTGGAATGATACCTTTAAGGATTTGAGCGGTGAAGATGTTGACTCCTACGTCCTTTATTCCCGGGCCCTTGAAATGATTAAAAAGGACTTCCGGGCAGTTTACGAAGAGGGAATCAATATCCGAATGCGCGAAACAGGGAAAGGCCATGTCGGGCTGGATTTATGGCTTAAAGAAAATCAGAAAAGAATTTACGGTATACGAAAGCTTTTTGTTTTTAAAAGATTCATCGGGAACATCGGTTTTGATTAAACGCCTTAAAGATATCAAAGAGGTATCTGAATATCTCTTTAAGCTGGCAGAACATGCTGCCAAAAAAAATGAAGTTCCCGTGGCAAGCTTGGTCTGCCAGCTTAAACCCGGAAATCAGAAAGAAACTTTCAAAGATTTAATGGACTCATTTCTTAACGGCGAATCCCTGCAAAAAATCAATATCACAGGCCGCGGAATTAATCAAATTATAAAAAAGAAAGATCCCACCGCTCACAGCGAGCTGATTGCGATACGCAAAGCCTGCAGAAAAGCCCGCTCAGAAAGACTGAGCGATTCATTTCTCATCACCACTCTGGAACCCTGCAGCATGTGCGGAGGCGCCGCTGTTCTTTCACGACTTGATGCAGTCATTTATTTTGCTCCGTCCCTGAGCGGTCCCGGGATAAAAAGTCTGCTGGAAAAGAATCCCAGAGAATCCCATGCCTTCAATCATTACCCTGAAATTTACCACCTTAAAGAATATGAAAAAAGAGCTTCGGACATTCTTCGTTCTTTTTTCCGGTTCAGGAGAATCTGATCTTAGTTTTTCTTGACGGATAACTGCTGTATTTAAATCTCATCTGAAGGAATCAAAATTTTTGGTTTCAATGGAGAGGTGTCCGAGTGGTCGATGGTGCATGCTTGGAAAGCATGTGAACGAAAGTTCCGGGGGTTCGAATCCCCCTCTCTCCGAAATTCTCTCCTCAATTCCTCCACTGCAAAATTGATTTGCAATTCTAAACCTATCCAGAATTTTATAGTTATTGGTTTACATAATTTTATATTTTGTGTATTTTCTGGGACATGGAATTTATTTCTCTACACTGAGTCCCTATATCATTTCCCAATACGGCGACCAGTCCACATATATCTTTTTTGCATCCCAACTAGGATTTCCGCTCGGATATTTTTTTTCCGGCTATATATCTGACAGGACGGGAAGCATTCGCCCTTTACTTCTTGCCTCAGTTCTGATCCAGGCACCGCTTCAGTTTACACTTTATTCAGGATATGGCTTTTTCACAACGGCCGCCGCCGCTTCCGCTGCAAGATTTTTTTTTGCTTTTAACTTCCAGCTGATTACAATTTCAGCTCTTGAAAATGGAGGCTTAAAAAAATTTGGAGGATTTCGCGCATACGGAACTGCAG
>JAOUOA010000360.1 GCA_029880625.1 Spirochaetia bacterium | reverse complement strand
TTTTTCTTATCATTCACTGAAAGGTGAGATTGATTTGGGAGGAGGACTGATATCATACAATATCAGGGATTCTAAAGCACAGTCCAAATTATTTTATGCTTCCTTTTCACAAAATCGGATGAAATTTCAATCCCGGTTTTTTCTGGAAAACAGAAATCAAAAGCAAACATCTAATAGCAGCAAAACCCTGCTGCCTTCTGTACGTCTGTATACACGTTATTTCTTTTTACATGCAGGTTCAAGATTTATCCCTGGCCCAAGAAGTTTTTATCTTTCAGATCCAAATTTTATTTCTCCGTTCTCAGATCAGGATCATGGCAGAATTCTTCCTTCTGCATTCATCCAATTTTTTCCGCATCTTTTTCTGCCTGGATTTTATTCAAAAAAAGGATTAAAAAAAACAGGTATTTTTTTTACAGATCCTCTCAGGCGCTATCTCATTTCCTATCATCCCGAAGACCGCTCTGGAAATGTTTCACTGAGAATAAAAAGAAACAAACTGCCTTTTTCAATGTATGTAGATCTTTATAAAGTATCAAAAACAGCCGAGGGATATCTGCTTCTTACAAGAAAAAAGGATGCGGATGCATTCCAATTTTTATTTGAGGCAGAACGCAAGGAAGAATGGGATTTGAACGGACTACAAGAAGATGATCCTTCCAGAAAAGGAAAATCTGGGCAAGTCTATCTGAATGCCGGATATTTTCTTTCCAAATATTTTCGATTTTCGATCGGCGCTGCAGGGAAAGATATTGGAAATACCGGCTACAGGTTTGGAGAAACTCAGCTCTTCCCCGCTCATTCATTTCGTATTGGCAGACCGATCTTAAAAGCCAGAACTTACAGAGAACAAAATTACAGCAGCAGCGACAGAAAAGTTTACCAATCATCATCATTTTTAGCCGGATGGAAAGCTGGAAAAAAATCAGGATTTTCTTTTTTTCTGGAAAAACGAAATTCAGGGATCCATACTGGAGAGCTGCAGATTTATCTGCAAACTGATTTGATTTTTTTCAGTCTGAGTGCCGTTTTCGCGCCTGAAATAAGAGAATCAAATAAAGATTTCCTTTTTATACAGAAAAATCCCATACAGGGTTCCAGAATTTCATTTTTTAAAGGCAGGGGCGCCCTTTCTGTCACTCTGAAAAGCGATTTCCTCTATTTCCAAATTAACTCATACAACAAATTTAAAAACAAAGCAGATACGGAAGGGAAACTTTACCTTCGTATAAAATTTTAATTCAGATGGAAAGAGAGGGATCTTTTTATATACGATCCATGAATTACATTCTTAATTCCTGGATAGCATGAATGATAAACGAGACAATTCCCGAAGCAACATAAACGGATAATATGATAAGAAGAGCTACCGCAGCATAACCCATTCCAAATCGGAAACCCAGCAGAATCAGACCAGCAAGAAGGAACATAAGAACAGCTCCCATTCTTACAGGAGAAAATTTCCGGAAAAGTGTTACCTGAGGTTTCGTAAACTTCAAAGTACTGACCATGAGAAAAGCAACAATAACATAAAAAACAATAAATACGAAGTTATGAATTCCAATTCCTTCTTTATGGATGACGGGCATCAAACCTACAATCAAACCGGCAATGGGCGATGGAAGCCCTGTAAAACTGTCTTCGCTATGTGAAACATTAAATCTTGCAAGTCTGTAAGCTGCTGTTGCCGGCCAGATAACAGCGATAAACATTCCGACAGGAATAACAGAACTGCTGCTGTCAATGGAAATGTTCAGGTCTTTCAAAACCAGTGCGTACATTACCACTCCGGGAGCAATTCCAAATGTAGTAAGATCAGCCAGACTGTCCAGCTGTGCACCCAGATCGGAACGCGCATTCAGGAGGCGAGCCGCATATCCATCCAGACCGTCAAGCATCATAGCAAGAAGAATCAAACCTCCAGCCAGTGAAAGAGATGCATAGGCAGCCCCTTTGCTCATTCCGAATGAATTCGCAGAAAGAATCACTGCAATAAAACCGAGGGAAAGATTACCAAGTGTAAAAAGATTCGGTATCCAGTTTAGCTTCTTAATCATTTCTATTGCTATAGTTTTCAACCTGACTGTAAAATGAAAGTAAAATTTATCTTCTGCTGGAAACGGAAAAATCATTCAAACAAATTTCATTTCTGATAAATTGCTCGTATCCCAGAGCTGCCACCATTCCCCCATTGTCTGTGCAGAGAATTGTTTTTTCAGGATAAATCAGTTCAAGACTTTCTGTTCGGGCAAGCAGATCCAGTCTTTGTCTTAACGTCTGATTGGCAAGCACTCCTCCTGAAGCTACGATCCTCCGTATTCCTGTCAGTGCGGCTGCCTTTTTTAAATTTCTTTCAACCAGTTCAAATACAGTATTCTGAAAATCTCTGCAGATTACAGCAGGATGATTCTTTTTCTGGTGTGCCCGTAAAACTGCAGTTTTAATTCCTGAAAAAGAAAAAGTCATATCATCACGGGGCCGGTCCCTTAGAAGCGGAGTAAAAATTGATTCACCTGAATCATTGCATTCCTGCGCTTTTTTTTCAATGGACGGCCCACCCGGATAGGACAACGACAGGATGGAGGCAGCTTTATCAAACGCTTCTCCCAGAGCGTCGTCCGAAGTATCTGAGATCTTTTCCATCTCATGAAAGGAATCCAGTTTATAAATTGAAGAATTCCCTCCTGAAAGCATCAGTCCCAGAAACGGATATTCAGGACGATACCCTTCAAGCACAGGAGCAAAAAGATGAGCTTTTACATGATCCACGCATACAAGCGGTATATTATAAACCAGCGAAAACAGTTTTGCAAACTGTCCGCCAATCATTAAAGATCCGACAAGCCCCGGACGATTTGTAACCGCCGCATAAGAAATCCTGCCGGGATTCATCCCGGAATCAGCAATTACCTTATTAAAAACAGACTGAATTTTAAGCAGATGTGACCGGCTTGCAATTTCAGGAACAACGCCGCGGAAAGGAGAATGTTCTTTGATTTGAGAATAGATATTCATCGATATAATTTGACATCCGTTTTTCACAAGAGCCATAGATGTTTCATCGCAGGAAGTTTCAATTCCCAATCCGTAAATGTCCGATTTCAATTCTGAAGCAGCTCCCTGACAGCGGCGGCAAGCTGAACATCCGTTTCAGAATCCGTCAGTCCCTTTTTTTCGTCAGGATAACTGTTTTTCAGTAAAACTAGGGCGAAAGGTTCTGTAAAATGATAACCTGCTTGTTTCGCTGATTCAAGAAAAATCTTCTTCAGACGGGTATCGTAAACGGGATGTTCCTTTTTGAATTTTTGAAAAAAGCTGCTCTTTATCATTTTTGAATGATAATACCTGTCATCTTCCGTCGGCAGAATCGGATCAATTTTAATATCAGGCTCCAGACCTTTTCCATGAATGGAGCGATCTTTCGGCGTAAAATATTTCTGGATTGTAATTAAGGCCGCTGTATCATCCGGCAGGGGGCGGACGATCTGCTGAACCGAACCCTTTCCAAAACTGCGGTTTCCAATCAATTTGGCGCGTTTATGATCCTGCAGAGCTCCAGCAAGAATTTCTGATGCTGATGCCGATCCCTGATTAATTAAAACTGCTACCGGGATATTTTCCGGAACCACTTTTGTTTTCCCTTTCGCTTTATAAATTTTATTATTGGAACTGTTTCGTCCCTTTGCCGTTACAACCAGATCGCCCTTTTTTAAGAAATATCCCGAGATTTCTACTGCCATATCCAGATGTCCGCCTGCATTATTTCTTAAATCAACAACAATTCCACTGACTTTCTCCTTTTTAAAACTCACAAGAAGTTTTCTGAATTGATCGGTAATACCGCTATCGCTTCCGAAAAAATGAGAAAGCCGAATATAACCGATTTTACCATCAGCA